>JAECQY010000010.1 GCA_016000045.1 Myxococcaceae bacterium
TGCTCAAGCTTCACAGGCGATCGCTAGTGTGACTCCTGCCCATGCGCTGGTAGTTACCCCTGCTCAGGTTTTGCAGGCGGCCTCAAGTGTGACTCCTATTCATGCGCCTGGAGTTGCCCGTACCCAAGCGATGCGAGTGGATCCGCTCAGGCGAGCTGATGCTGGGTATCGAGGCCCTCGTTATGCCCAAGACGTCCCTGCTTTGGAATGGGACCGTAAGAGTCCTGAGGCAATGACTTTTGAAGAAGCCAAAGCTTATGCAGCGAGTCGTTCGTCGGAAGGATGGCGGCTGCCAACGATTTGGGAATTAGAGGCGCTGTATCAACAACGAGGTGTGTTAGGAGAAGAAGATGAGGATTGGTATTGGTCTGGCACTCCGGTTGACGGTGAATATGATCTCGCGTGGCTCGTCCATTTCTATTATGGCCTCGTCAACTACTATGGTCTGAGCTATACTTTCTATGTGCGTTGCGCGCGTTGAGGATGGGATGTTGACGCTTTGACTTTTGGTCCTTTAGACTTTTTTCTTGCGCGACCGAAGGTTCGCGCACCAGGCGGAGCCTGGTAACAGGAACGTTGGGAGAGCGATGGTCGCCTTAAAATCGCATCGAATGCGATCATGGATGTGCAAAACAGATGGAAGGCTGCGGGTGTGGACTCAGCTAGGCGTTACGATCAGGCTGAGGACACGCCTTAGTTTCATGGAACAAAAGTAGACTAGGGTGTGTCCTTATTGCATTTTCCTAACTTCAACCAAACCATCGAACAGGCCAATATGCAATTGCCCGGTAGTTTCGAGCTAAATTCTCAAACCGAGTCGCAATACCTCTCAAGTGCTTCAGTCTCGCGAATCAATTTTCAACAAGATGCCGGTGTTTGTACAAATGGGAGTCAAATTTTGAATTTGGTCTCATATTGTTCGAACCACGCGGAATGATCGGTATTGCACTTCGATTTCGGATGTGTCGCTGAATTTCATCTGAATCATAGCCCTTATCAGCAATTACGTTCTCGGCTCTATGGGCCTGGTTGATGATTTTATGGGCGACGGTTGCATCCTGTACTTCACTCCCTGTGATTTCAAAATCGATTGGATTTCCATGCGCATCGGTGGCCAACTGAATCTTTGTGGTAAGTCCTCCTCTCGAAAGTCCAATCGCTCGTTCGGCACCGTGCTGAGCTCCGCTCGCATGCTGGTGAGTGCGGATGTCACTTCCATCGATTGAATCGGTTAAATGCGGTTTTCCAGGCGCAAAATTCTTGAGGGACATCGCGCCAAGGCCCCTCCGTTCGAAGCTTCCATGACATTGCGTCCATTTTTAGATTGATAACAACCTTTTTCTTTGAGAACGGTTTGTAATTGATCTCAGGTTGCATCGGTTAAAAATCGACGAGCCATGTAGAAATCTTCGAATTTCCATACAGGGTCTTAAACCTTTGTCGATCGGGGTTCTTGCACGATATTTCGAACGGATACGAAACTTACCCCCAATTTTAGCCAAACTCACATTGAGGACACACCCTGGCTATTGCCCTGTAAGATAGGCAGGTGTAAAGGTGTCGACAGGAGTCTAATTTATGAAAAAACTTTTATTTGTCTTTTCGATATTTTTTCTGACAGCTTGGCAGGTTAATAGCGCTCAGTATACGCTTTCTGAGGTCCCTGAAGTGTGTTTTGTGCCTTGTTCCAAAGTAAAGCAAGAGAAAACTCGCTATGACAGACCACCGGTTGGTCAAGAACTTATGAAAAGGGTTGGAAATGAACCAGACTATGAAGGTCTTAAATCTGGGATCAGTCCGCTTTCTAAGCGTGCTCAAGATAGCATCGGCGGAGCTGCCACTGTGATGTGGCAGAACGATCCTTGTGACACAGAGGGGACCCTATTTCTTGCCAAGCTCATGGCGTATTTTTGGCCTGGAACGCCTGAATATCAAGCTCTGAATGAAGATAGTAGATACACGATGGATGTTTTATTTAAAGATGCTGCGGATAGCACAATAGGATCTGCGGAGTATCCGAAATCCAATTATGCAACCCCTCAAGCAAAATGTATTGCAGAAGTTTTAAGAGCTCAAAAAGGGAATTAAGTGCACCCAAGCTTGCTTTCCAGCCTGTTTTATGTGATTTTGATCTTGCTTTCGGTAGAATTGCAGGCTGAGAAGTGTCAAGAGTTTTCGTCTCAATCTGTTGAGGATTTCTATGCCGATGATGCCATCTATGACCAAGTAACCTGGTTAGCAGCTCACAACGCTTTTACGAATGTTGAGGATGGCTGGAGTCCAAAAGCAGTTTTTCCATCTGGCCAACAAACTTTGGGATTTGATGCTCAGTTTGAATACGGAGTTCGAGCGTTTTTTATTGATCTTCACTGGTGTAGAAACAAGAATGATGAACTTTATCTCGCGATGGCGCATGAGCACAAGAAAAGTCTTAACGAGTATGATTATCGTAATCCACTAAATCACAAGTACCTACGCTCATGTGATAGCTCTCCTATTCAGCGAAATGCTGAAAACAAGTTCAACATACCCGCTTTCGAAAGCTTTTTGTCTAAACTCAAACGATGGCTCGATGCGAATTCAATGGCTATTGTCACCTTGCACTTGGAAAGCTCTACTGGAACCACTGGTAATCAAATATTAATCGAATTGTTAACATCGGCAAACTTATTGAATTTCATCTATTCTAAAAATCTTTCCGATCCATGGCCAACATTGGGAGAAATGAGGAAAAGTAATAAACGATTGGTCATTTTTTCTGATAATAAGCACGATGGTTTTTTTCATACGACAGCTTATCGTGAGACGGAATATGACCTCAGTGACTTCAGAAAATGCGAAATGCGTTTGGATGATCGAAATACAGATAAAACATCAACTTTATTGGTAATGAATCACTTTCATGTGACTTCTCACGAAAATGCTGAATGCAGCTTCAATGAAGTCAATAATCCGAATTTTATTAAAACCCGTAGCGATCAGTGCTATCAGCAAGAAGGCATTCACCCGGCGTTTATCGTTTGTGATCATATAGAGCAAGGTGACCGTGGGGGATGTCGAGAGGCTGTTCTGACTCTGAATGCTTTGCGTTTACAAGAAGCTTGTTTTGATGCCAAAGTGGATCCTTATCTTATTTCAAAAGAAAATTCACAGCCATTTGAATCTAAACAAGAAAACTGTTGTATAGGAGGTTTAGGTTTGGCTATTTCCCCAACAGTTTGTTTGCTTCTTTTGACCCAACAGCGTCCTTTGAATCCTCCGCTTCTTGAATTAAAGACTTGTCTCAAGCTTATGACTCCACTTGGACTCTATTATTGGAGGCTGGTTCCTGAAACTCTTCAAACGATTGCTTCCCATTTAGAAAGCCCGGTGTTCAAAGCAATCAGTTTAATGCAACATTACGGGCATTTGTTCGTTCCACTACAAGTTGGTCTCTACGCTTTGAACGGATGGTATTCTCCTCAGTCAAAACAGCACGCAGTTTTGTCTCTATTGTTAGCTACCAGTTCAACCTCGCTTTTGCTCAATGGTCTGATTTTTCGCTATGTTAACAGTGGCTGGATCCCAAGCTTAAGCATTGCTGCTTTTGTTCCATTGTGCACATTTTTATATTACATGCCCACTTGGATACACCGTGCTTTTCAGCCTTGATTTGGATTCCAACGATTCAGACACCCCCCTTGACAGATGACATGCATCAGAAGGGATGTTATGGTGCTCAATCGTCATCAAACTCAAATCCAAGGTAAAAAAAGAAGACCATTTTATCGTTAATCGAAACTTTGGTCGGATTTTTGTTTGACCATTTCAGCGGCACTCGATAATTTGGTCGAGTGGATGATTCAATCGAAAAACGTTACCTAACCGATTTTCTGCAATCATTAGCACTGCAACGAGGAAAAATGGCGTTTTTACCTGGACCCAGACAAGCAGGGAAAACAACCCTGGCTAAAAATCTACTCAAATCGTTTGGGCAAGGTCAGTATTATACTTGAGACGATATTGAATTTAGACGCCTTTGGACAAAGAGTCCTAAGAAAACCATTCTCGCTCAAGACAGCCAAAACTCGCTCAAATTCTGGTGACCGAAAGTGCTCGTCTCAATGTATGCCGAAAAGGTGGAGACAGTCTCTTGGGGCGTTATCTCCACTTTCGGCTTCATCCGTTTAGTGTAGGAGAGCTTCTTTCGAACAAAGCTTTAGAAGCCTTTAATCGCTTATTTGAATTTGGAGGGTTTCCTGAATCATTGCTAGAAGGGAATCAGGATCTCGGTTTAATTTGGCGTCGCGGATGATTAGAAAAAATCGTTTGCCGTGATTTGTTCCCCTAAAGTGGACTTGAGACTAACGGTTTTTCCGTCGAAAGCAATCGAATAACCGTTGATCTGGCTGCAACCATGAGTTTGCAAGTCTTGATAGTAGGCTTTTTGTTCTATTTGCTGCAGACCTGCTTCAACTTTTGGGCCCATTTTTACTTCGATCACAATTCCGGGATCTTGGTGAGGTTCATTGGGATATAAGGCCAAATCATAGCGTCCATATCCACTTTCTCGGTTCGACCTCACCGTGTAACGTCCTCTGAGACCTAAGGTAATGCCTAGCAAAAACCCATGATAAAAAGATTCTTGGTTCGTTTCGCTCACATCGTGAAAACTCATGGATTCTAAAATCAACTGCTGAAGTTTCTTCTGAAGATTAACGGTATTGCCTAGAACTAGATCTTCCAACAAAGCTGGCATAAATGAATCACCTTGCTTGCCTCCAAACCAAGCCAGAAGAATTTTCTTGAAAAAATGGCGCACTTCCAGATTGGGAAGGATCATTTTTCTGTCAGCGTCTAAAGTCAGGTAGCCAGAAATAAACAATAGATTCCAGAAAGAAGAAGGGTTTTCTTTCAGATTATTCATGACCGTGTAAGGCTCTATCTCAACACCTAAATTTTTGCCTTCAATCAACCTACGAGCATCTTTTAATTTATCCGCGGTCAAACATTCCCTAATTAAATCGTTTGAAGAGGTATTGATCCAGTAGGGTTCTAGTTTGTACTGGTTACTGAGAAAATGCAGAATGGACCAGGGATTGTAAATGGTCAGCCCATCTCCAAAACGATAGCCATTATACCAAGACTTGAGGTCTGATACATGTTCTTGTGGGCATATCGCCTCAACTTCGGATTCTGTAAAACCAAAATACTGCGCGTATTGATTGCGGGTAATGTCATAAGTCTGAATGTTGTTGAGGTCTGAGAAAAGGCTTTCTTTGCTAATGCGCGTAATACCTGTCATGACGCCTTTATAGAGAGAGGGATTACTTTTTAAAACTTCACCTAAAAAGCCTTTAAACAGGGCAATGGCCTTTGGAAAGAATCCATTGAGATAAGCCTGTTGCAAAGGTGTGTCATATTCGTCAATCAGGACCCAAACTTTTTGCCCATGGTGCTTCTCAAGTGCTTCCGTGAGATAGCGAAACGAGTTCTTGAGTAGTTCATCTGAGAAATCCGTTTCAAAATAAGGGGCGATTGTTTGTCGATCCAACCCATCTAACTTTTCGGAATGGCGCAAATAAGCATACTGTCGGTAACAATCTCGAATGCAGATTTTCAAGGAACTTAACAAGTTTTCGTAATTATCTGCTTTAAGTCCTTTAAAACCAACAAAAATAACCGGAAACTTTCCCTGCCAGCCATCTAAGATATTTTGATGTTGACTGATAGCCAAGTCTTCGAATAAGGGTTTATTGGTTCCGAAGAAGTATTTCAACATAGAAAGGTTCAAAGATTTTCCAAAGCGTCTAGGCCTTGGCAGTAAGATAATTTTAGAACCATCCTCTAGGATATCTTTGATGAGCAGAGATTTGTCGCAATAATAACTCAGGACCCCAGTAGGACTCGAAGAAGTGCGAAGTTGTTCAAAATCATCTTCACCAATTGAAAAGCGCATAGAGCCTAAAGTATTTCATAACTTGCGGTTCCAATCAAGCTGGGCAGTGAATTTGAGAGAGCGGTATGAAGTTCATGACGCAACCCTATGAGGCCAAATTCAGCATTTGACTCGCATTTGTAGAAGCAGCGAGATCACGCTTCTTGCGTTATGACCGCAGCTTCGTAAATGGCCTCGTACAAGGTTGGATGCGCATGAACCGTATTCGCAATGTCTTCAATCGTCGCTTCCATCTGCATAGCAAAGGCAGGTTCAGCCAATAGTTCAGTCGCACCCGGGCCAACAATGTGCACTCCGAGTATTTCGCCGTATTTCGCATCCGTGACAAACTTAATGAAACCACGTTTTTTGCCTAAGATTCCGGCCTTCGCATTGCGAGCCATATCAAAACGGCCGATCTTCACTTCGTAGCCACGTTTTTTGGCTTCTTCTTCGCTAAGTCCAGACCAAGCAACAGGAGGATCGGAGTAAACGCAAACAGGCGTGTGGTCATAATTAAGCGGCACCGCCGACTGACCAGCCATATGAGAAACGGCTAAAATACCTTCAGACGAAGCAATATGAGCGAGCCAAGGGGTATTCACGCAGTCTCCAATGGCGTAAATGCTGGGTTCGTCTGACTGCATCCATTCATTCACTCGAATAAAACCTTGATCCAGTTGAATCTGGGTATTCTCGATACCGATATCGCTTGTCAGAGGCATACGGCCCACGCTGACTAAAACGTAATCGGAATGAATCTCAACCTGCTCGCCGTCTTGTTGAGTATAAAGAGTCTTGACCGAGTCGCTGTTTGCTAGCACCTGAGTGACGGAAACATCGGTGTGAAAACAAACCCCCTTGCTCTTAAATTGGGTCACCAATTCTTCGGAGCAATCGGGATCCGAGGAAGCCAGTACCCTCGGTAAAGCCTCTAGAATAGTGACTTTGGTGCCTAAGCGACTAAAAATCGAAGCAAACTCGATTCCAATGACTCCCCCGCCAATAATCACCAACGAACCCGGTATTTCTTTCAAATCCAGGGCTGTATCGGAATTGAGAATTCGAGGATTTGAGTCCAGAGCCAACGCTAAAGCACGAGGCGTTGAGCCAACGGCCAAGAGAATGTGAGCGCCACGGACGATGCGATCGCCGACCGCTACTTCGTGAGCACCCTTGAGACGTCCCATCCCTGTGATCACATCGACTTTCCGGGACTTCATGAGCTGTGCAACGCCACCTGCGTTCGCGTTAATCACTCTCGATTTGTATTTTTGAATCTTTTCCCATTCAACACGAACGCCCTCTACCGAAATGCCAATCTGAGGTGCATATTGCAGCTCAGAGTAAACATCCGCCGCATGCAACAAGGCTTTGGTCGGAATGCAGCCGCGATGAAGACAAGTGCCTCCGAGATGAGCGTCTTTTTCAATCAAAGCAACCCGCATTCCCAAGGTGGAGGCTCGAGCTGCTGCCACGTAACCGCCCGGACCTGCCCCCAAAACCACCAAGTCGTGCGTGTAGGCCATGCCTATTTCAGCTTCACTTCTTTGAAATCAACGTGTTTTTGAACTTTGGGATCGTATTTTTTCAGGAGCAACTTATCTTTGGTGTTATTTTTGTTTTTCTGAGTGACGTAGAAAAAACCGGTGCCGGCTGTGGACTCCAGCTTGACAAGCTCTCGATTGCTCTTTTTTGCCATAGTTCTCTTCTTCTAAAGCAGTCGTAAGACCCAGTCAAGAGCGAGCCTTCTCAAATTCGAAACGGTCTCGCGAGAGAAACCCTCTTTGAAAATCCGTTCAAGTCTTTCATAAGCAAGGCTTATGACTTTACTCTTGATTGCGATGGGAATGGCAGTATTGTTGGCGATTGGCTGGCATCGTTTTCGAAAGATTCGCCTTTTGAAAAGTAAGCCGTCTGAATTGGAAGTCACGTTGCTGAAAGCGGATTTGGGCCTTGGAACGACTCAAGCTTTGTTAGAACAGGCTCAAAGCTCAGAGGAGATTAAAAAACAGGTCGAGAAGATGCTCTCGATCGCTTCTCCTCTAGGCCTTAGCTTGAACGATGCACCAACGGTGATCTTATTCGTTGGAGTCAATGGAGTGGGAAAAACCACCAGCATCGGTAAAATGGCGGCTCAATTGAAAGCGAAGGGCAAAAAAGTCGTTTTAGGAGCCGGAGATACCTTTCGAGCTGCTGCGGGAGAACAGCTTGAGATTTGGGCCAAACGGACGGATAGCCTCTTTGTTTCAAGGCCGAATGGAGATCCGGCATCGGTTTTATTTGATGCCGTCGTGCGCGCCCAAAAAGAGGGCTGTGACTATGTTTTGTGCGACACAGCCGGACGTCTTCACACCAAAGACAACTTGATGGAAGAACTTAAGAAAATCCATCGGGTTCTGGGCAAAGCTTTACCGGGTGCCCCTCACGAGGTGTTTTTGGTGCTCGATGGAACAACGGGGCAGAATGCCCTTTCGCAAGCACGCGAATTCGCTCAATCAACCCCAGTGACCGGGATCATTTTGACTAAGATGGATGGAACCGCTAAAGGGGGCATGATTGTTGCGATTACACGAGAACTGAAGATTCCGATTCGGTTCGTTGGAGTGGGTGAGACAGCCGAAGATTTGAAAGTATTTGACCCTAAAGCATTTACGGAGGCCCTGTTTGAAAATTGAAATCACCGCTCGTAAAGAGTCCCTCATTCCGCTTCGTGGCAGTCAGTTGGCTGCTGGTTATGATCTTTTCGCAGATGTTTCGGAAACTCGAGTGATGCTTCCTGGAGAACGCGCGCTTGTTCCCACCGGAGTTTCAATTGCGCTGCCAGCTGGTTTTGAAGCGCAGATCCGCCCACGTTCAGGCCTTGCGCTAAAACATGGGATCACGGTTTTGAACAGCCCAGGCACCATCGATGCCGACTACCGCGGAGAGATTAAAGTCATCTTAATCAATCTGGGGCAAGAGGCATTTGAGGTTCAACCTGGCATGCGAATCGCCCAAATGGTGATCGCGGCGGTTCTTGCGCCCGAATGGTCGAGGGTGGATTCTTTAAATGAAACCGAACGCAATTTCGGCGGATTTGGATCCACAGGCGCCTAATCATGAGTCCATTTTTCAGTACGTTTTTGGTGGCTGCACTCGGCTACTTTGTGGACGTTTACGATCTGGTTTTGTTTGGAGTTGTTCGGATCGAGAGTTTGAAAGCCATTGGAGTGCCCGAAGAACGCCTTTTATCCGATGGCATGTGGTTGATGGACTGCCAAATGATCGGGATGTTGGTGGGAGGGCTCTTCTGGGGTTATCTTGCAGATCGAAAAGGTCGAACCACCGTCATGATGGCATCGATCTTGCTATACTCACTCGCCAACCTTGCCAATGCTTTCGTTGGGTCTGTTTCAGTTTATGCCATGCTAAGGTTTTTAGCGGGATTGGGTCTTGCAGGAGAAGTCGGCGCCGCTGTGACTTTGATCAGCGAAAGCAGCCAGCAAACGAATCGAACTTTGTGGACGACTTTATTGACCTGTTTTGGGTTGATGGGAGCCGTCGCTGCTGGAATCGTGGGGGACTGGCTCCACTGGAAGGCAGCCTATTTACTGGGCGGCGGCATGGGTCTTGGGCTGCTTGTTCTGCGTCTGCGGGTTGCGGAATCATCGCTGTTTACCGACTCAAACGCTTCGCGTTTAGCTCGTCCCGATTTCTTATTTCGGACTCGCCAGCGCTTTGTGCGATTTGTATCTTGTGTGCTGCTGGGCGTCCCGATTTGGTATGTAGTGGGTATTTTAGTCAGCTTCTCTCCCGAAATCATGAAGGAAAGAGGTCTGCTTGAGCCTATTTCAACGGGCCGAGCGATTTTGCTTTGTTATGTGGGTTTTTGCCTGGGCGATTTAGTAACGGGCATGGTCAGCCATCTTTTGCGAAATCGAAAAAAAGTGATTGCGGGTGCCTTGCTGGGCTTAGCGATGATGGTGTCGATCTATCTCAGTGCATCCATCGAAACCCTTCGTTCATTTGAAGTCCTTTGTGTCGTTCTTGGATTTTTCGGAGGTTATTGGGCGGTTTACATCACGACGGTCTCGGAAAATTTTGGAACCAATCTCCGAGGAGCAGCTGTCATCATGACGACGAATGGTATGCGTGGAGCCGTTGTTCTAATGACCTTAGGGGTGCAATTTTTGCGCCAATATGGCTCCTTGGTCCAAAGCACTGCGATTCTCGGTGGCATTGTGATTGGGGCTGCGTTTTTAGCCCTGCTCGCTCTCCCGGAAACTTTTGGAAAGGACCTCAACTACCTTGAGGGAGCATGAATACGCTTCATACTCAAGCCATTCTCACTTCCATGGTTCGTTACGGAGAGGCGGAGGCCATTGTCCGGGTTTTAACGCAATTTGATGGCCGTATGACGCTTTTTTGTCGAAGCGCTTTCAAGCCTTCGAAGAAGCGAGGGAGTATGGTGCAGGTTCCGGCGAGAGGAAGTTTGGCGTATCGGCCGAATCCTCATGGTATGAGCCGATTGCTCGAGATTGATTTAGGGCTTTATACCCCGCGAATTTCAACTTGCTTACGTGGGTTTGCATTGGCATCTTACGCTTGCGAACTCGTTGAAGTGTTGGTTCCCGAATTAGAACCTCACGAAGATATCTTTGCGTTATTAGATACGTTTTTGGCTCGTTGTGCCGATGAAGAAATGAGCACAGAATCGATTCGACGCTTCGAATACGATCTTTTAGATGCCTGTGGGCTGTTGAGCGAAGCAGAATCGTCTGAAACCGATCTGGCTCGTATGGCAGCCATCTTTGTGGCCCATTTGAAGCAGCACAAGCCAGGTCCATTAAAGAGCCTGGCTTTCTTTAAACAAATTTCAGGAGCTTCGAAAACAAACGGAGGTTTTCAGGCAAGTGGTGTTCTGGTAGACTACAGGCATGAAGCGGCTGCCGGACACGATCGATGACTTTAAAAAATTGATCGAACACAACTATGTGTATATAGACAAAACAAAGCACATCTATGATTTGCTCACGGGTTCGCCTCAAAAATTTTTTCTATCAAGGCCCAGACGTTTTGGCAAAACGCTTCTCATTTCCGTCCTTGAGCAGATTTTCTTAGGTCATCGAGAGCTCTTCAGGGGTCTTTGGATTAACCAAAGTGATTACGCTTGGTCAAAGCATCCAGTGCTTCGCATCAGTCTGGCAGGGATGGACTTAGAAACGCCTGAGAGATTTGAGAAAGATCTCCTATTGTGTCTGAACCGAAAAGCCGATGAGTTTGGTATCGATTTACAAAATGCTGAGACTCCTACTGCCTGTCTCAAGATTCTGATTCAAGGACTTTCTCAAAAGGGTCTAGTCGCACTTCTCATCGATGAGTACGATGCTCCAATTTTGGCTCATTTGAACAACCCACCCTCTGCCGAGATCATACGAACCAAATTAAAATCATTTTACGGTGTTATCAAAGATTTGGATGCTTCTTTGAGATTTGTTTTTATCACCGGTGTGACCAAGTTTAACAAAACTTCCATTTTTTCCGGCATCAACAACTTAGACGATCTGACCCTCGATAAACGGGCTTCCTCTTTACTGGGAGTCACCTTCGAAGAACTCATTCGTGATTTTTCGAAACATATCCAAGTGGTAGCAGACCAAGGCACGAAGACCTCTGAGGAGGTTTGTCAGCTTTTGCAAGAATGGTACAACGGCTATCGCTTTTCTCCTTATTCAGAAGAAAAAGTCTACAACCCTTGCTCGGTTTTAAAGGCTCTCAATCGAGGTCAATTTGAAAATTACTGGTCTCAAACGGGTACTCCAGGTTTTTTGGTCAAGCTCATAAAAGAAAGAGATTATCCTGTTCTCGATCTAGAAAATTTGAGATTATCGGCAGAAGATCTAGGAACTTTCGACATCGATCAAATTCACCTTTCCACCCTATTATTTCAGACAGGTTATCTGACCATTCAAGATTACGACCCTGAATCGGCACTCTATCGGCTGTCGTATCCCAATCGAGAAATCACCCAGTCGATGATGCGCATGTTAGCGCCTATTATCACGAGGCAGAAATCGTTCGCTCCTTGGCAAGCGCTGGCCGCTGATCTCAGAAGCGCTTTGCGTACGAGCAACGTTAAAGTGTTCTGTGAACTTCTGAAACCGTTCTTTGCCGACATTCCCTATGATTTGCATATTCCGCTTGAACGCTATTACCAAACCGTGTTCTATCTGTTGGTCAAGTTTATGGGAGCCGAGACGATAACCGAGGAAAAGACCAATATTGGCCGAATCGATGCGGTTTTCCAGACGTCCACCCACGTCTATATTGTCGAGCTCAAAATGGGGACATCCGCCCAAGAAGCGCTGCAGCAAATCCAGCAAAAACAATACGCTCAAAAATACGAACTTTCCGGCAAATCCATCGTGGTGCTAGGTTTGGCCTTCGATCCGGAAGCCAAGAATATTGTTGATCAAGCCTGGCTGCATGTGTGAATCAGACTTTGCGATTGCCCCTGCTCAGCTTAGTGAGGGTGGTGTCGAGCTATCTCAAAAATGTGAGAGCGGCGGTTCCCAAAGACAACGCGCGTAGTATTGGAGAGAGGCAACATTGCCTCCCAAAGCGCCGTTGTTAAAGAAGACATTCCACCCGCCTCCAGAAAGGCCCACTGTCAGCGACGATGACCAAAACCCACTAATCGGTTCCCCAGAAAACACCGTCGTGTCCATCATCAGCGCACCCGAGCTCTTGCTATAATCTACCAGTGTTTGCAGTTCGCGAACGCTCGGCAAGCGCCACGTTCCGCCTGCAGAACTTCCCACATTCAAGTTATTGCAATAGTCTAACGCTCCCGATTGGGTGTAATATGTAGTTGACATTTTCTGCCAGACCAAACCGGTTACGTTGTCGATCACCGTGGGGATGGATCCACGGACTCCAACCGTATAGCGAGAACTAAAAGGGGCTGCATAGCAGGAACGCACGCAACGAACCACATTGCTCGTATCCCTACTTTGGCGGTCAGAGAAAGGAGGGTCGAATGCGCTTTCGAGATACCAAGAGGAGCCATCCTGCCCAATATTCAATGAACCCGACCAATAATTCGAAACCGGCGCTTCGGGAAAGGCCGTGGTATTCGTAAAGGGGGCTATGCCGTTTGAGTAATCGATTAAAGTACCCAATTCCAAAATGTTCGGTGCTCTCCAATCTGAGAATCCCCCCGTGTTTCGGCCGGAACAGTAATTCGTAAGCGATGAAAAAACCATCGGCGTTGTGCCAGCGATTTGCTCCCACTGCATATTCGTGAGCGTATCGAGGACCACTCCATTCGAGATCACGTAACGACCTGTTTGGTTCACCGCGTCGTGGTAGACGCCTGTGCTGTGATTCCAGGCAGCTAAAAGCCCGTTCATGGACTGCGTCGTTGCAGCACAAGCAAATGTATGGCTCAAGCTTGCTTCTTGGCTCGGTGTGGCGCTATTCTCGAAGCTGTGCTTTGTCTGCAAAGAGGCTGTGTCGGTATTGGGCAAACTCTGACTCAGCGTAGCCGTGTTTTTTGGCAGAATTCGATAGCACGCTTGGAGCATTTGAGTCTGCGACCACCCCACCACCATGCGCACCTGGAGAAGGTGGTAATGTCTCAAGTTCACGCGCTCTGGCAAATGTTCGCACTGGTTGCTCAAAGTCAATACAGACTCAAAACCCGGCCAACAGTCGACATTCTCGACGACCGCATCGAAGAACACCGAACAATTTAGTTCAAAAGGCATACGGTATCCGGCATAAGACTTTAGATAGCTTGCCGTTCGATTTAAGACGGCTCGAATGGCTTCTTGAGCTTGACTGCGTGTCGAAAGGTTTTGAAAATACCCGTGAAGAGGATCCCCAGAACCCGCAGTCATCGAAAATTGAGCCAAGGCGCCTGAGCATAAACCAAGAATCAAACAAAACTTCAGCATTTAATCGCTCCAGTCTAGATTCGCGACTCCAATCAGCTCTCGAAGCTCCATCAAAGCGCGATTCGAAACCATCGTGCTGTCAGCTGTATACCTTCCAGAAATTAATTGCAAATTCACGTGCCCCAAAAGCGCTAAGCAGTTTTTAGCCAACTAGCAGACCTCTGTCATTGTATCTCCTGTCGTGGCTCTTGGCCGCTACAACCTATTTGACGGCATTAAAAAAACCATTTAAACGGCATCATGCCTATCTTTAAGCCGATCCCAGAGGCGTTCTCTTTTCCTGAACAAGAACAAGCCATCCTGGCGTTTTGGGAGCGAATCTCTGCGTTTCAAGAAAGCCTCGAGCGACGCAAGGGCGATGGAACCAATCGGTATACATTTTACGATGGCCCTCCTTTTGCTACCGGGCTGCCTCATTACGGGCATTTTGTGGCTTCCACCCTGAAAGACGTGGTTCCGCGCTATTGGACGATGCGTGGCAAATACGTCGAAAGACGATTTGGGTGGGATACCCATGGCCTTCCGATTGAGATGGAAACCGAAAAAACGTTGGGTCTATCCGGTCCAACGGAAATCAAAGCCTATGGGATTGATCGTTTTAACGAAGCGTGTCGAGAAGGTGTGCTCAAATACACAGGTGAATGGGAAAAAATCATTGGACGTTTGGGACGGTGGGTCGATTTTAAAAATCATTACAAGACCATGGATGTGGATTTCATGGAATCGGTGTGGTGGGTGTTTCAGCAACTGTGGAACAAAGGTTTCGTTGAACAAGATTTTCGAGTGATGCCTTACAGCTGGCGTTTATCAACGCCGCTTTCCAATTTTGAAGCCAATCTTGATTATCGTGACGTTCAAGATCCCGCCATTACTGTTCGGCTTAAACTTCGAGACCAGGATGCTTATCTGTTGGTCTGGACGACAACGCCCTGGACTTTGCCCTCTAATTTGGCCGTCGCAGTCGGAAATGAGATTTGCTATGTTCGAGCGCGCCGCAAAGAAGACCCAACGGTTTACCTGCTGGCTCGCGATCGACTCGAAGCCGTTCTGGGTAAAGAGGCCGAGATCATCGAAGAACTCCAAGGTGACAAGCTTGTGGGTCAGTTCTACGAACCCCTTTTTGAAGATTATGTAGGGCAAGCGCCGAACCTATTCCAGGTTTTGCCCAGCGCTCATGTGACGACAACCGACGGAACGGGTTTGGTGCACATGGCACCTGCTTTTGGGCAAGAGGATTTTGAAGCTTGCAAAAAAGCAGGGATACCTTTGTTCGGGCACGACTCGGTCGATGAAGAAGGCCGTCTTGTCTCATTGGGTGTGCACATCAAAGAAGCCGATCCCATCTTAATTCGTAAGCTCAAAGAAGCAGGAAAGCTGTTTCGTCAAGATACGATTCAGCACAGTTACCCTTATTGTTGGCGCAGTGGAACTCCGCTGATTTATAAAGCATTGCCCGTTTGGCAAATCAAAGTGTCGGCGATTCGAGAACGCCTTTTGCAAAATAACGCTCGCATTCATTGGGTCCCTGAGAGCGTAGGCGAGAAGCGGTTTGCTAATTGGTTAAGCGATGCACAGGACTGGTGCATTTCCCGAAATCGTTTCTGGGGGTGCCCAATTCCGATTTGGATTTGCCCTCGTTGCAACCAGCAGCGCTGCGTGGGATCCAAATCTGAGCTCGAGAAATTAGCGCAAGAATCTCTCAGCGATTTGCATTCGCATTGCATCGATGCCTTAACGATGGATTGTGAGTGCGGAGAGAAAATGAAGCGCATTCCGGAAGTCTTTGATTGCTGGTTCGAATCCGGTTCGATGCCTTACGCACAAAATCATTACCCGTTTGAGAACTCAGAGGCTTTTCAAACCGATTTCCCGGCAGACTTTATTGCCGAAGGTTTGGATCAAACACGCGGATGGTTTTACACGCTTTTGGTACTATCGACGGCTTTGTTTGATCAACCACCCTTTAAAAACGTCGTCGTGAATGGGCTGGTTTTGGCTTCCGATGGCTCAAAAATGAGCAAATCCAAGAAAAACTACCCAGACCCCAGTTTGGTCATGAACGAGTACGGAGCCGATGCGCTTCGTGCCTATTTGATTAATTCGCCCATTGTTCGGGCAGAGCCTCTGCTCTTCAACGAAAAGGGTGTGAAAGAAATTGTTCGCAGTGTCATGCTTCCTCTCTTTCATGCCTGGTCCTTTTTTGTACAATACGCCAACATCGATGCTTGGGACCCTCGTAGTTTGAAGGTTTCTCAGCACAGACCAGAAATCGATCGTTGGGTATTGTCCAGGCTTCAATCGCTTATTGCGCAAGTGAATGAGCAGATGGAAAGCTACTCTCTCTACAAAGTGATCCCTCCGATGCTGGGCTTTATTGACGACCTGACCAACTGGTATATTCGAAGAAGTCGAAGACGTTTTTGGAGAAATGCGACGGAACCAGGCGCTGAGGACGACAAGCAGGCCGCTTACGCAACGCTTTACGAAGTGCTGGTGACCTTTAGCAAGCTCCTGGCGCCTGTATTACCCTTTATTTCGGAAACGCTTTATCAGAATTTGACTTTTGAATCTGGAGAAAGCGTTCACTGGCAAGACTACCCAATCGCCGATGAATCTCAGATTGATTTAGAACTCGAACGCGAGGTTGAAGTGGTTCGACAAGTGGTGCGCCTAGGACGCGCTTTGCGTGAAAAACACAAGCTGAAAACACGCCAGCCTTTGCAAGCAGTCGTCGTGGCCACACACGACCCGATCGCACAAGCAGCTCTGGTGAGTCACGCAGAGTTGATTCAACAAGAGCTGAATGTGAAACGAGTGGTTTATCAAGCAGACGACTCGGCTTTGTGCGTGCTTTTGATCAAAGCGAATTTTAAGACGCTGGGCAAGCGCCTGGGAGCCCAGATGCGTGAAGCCAGCGAAGTCATCGCTCAATGGGGCCGTTCGGAGTTTGCAGCTCTGCAAGCGGGTCAAAATTTGAAAGTTTTGGATCAGTCGATTGGCTTGGAAGACGTGTTGGTGACTCGAGTGACTCAGGGGGATCTGGTCTTGGAATCCGCAGGAGAGCTGACGGTAGGTTTGGAAACAGATTTGACTCTTGAGCTGATTCAGGAGGGATGGATGCGTGAGACGGTCAGTCAGTTGCAAAAACTTCGAAAAGATCAGGGACTTCAAGTCACCGATCGCATTCAGCTGTTTTTTGAAACCGACTCGGACGATTTAAAAGCCGCTCTGGTGCAATTTGACGCGATGATTCAGTCGGAGGTTTTAGCCACATCGATCACTTGGGGGGAAGATGCAAAAAATAAAATTTCGCTGGAAATCGAGGGCTTCGTGCTTCAAGTAAGCCTGCAGGCCTGAAGCGCAGCTAATTGAAGCTCTCGCAAAATCTGTTTCGTCAATATGCTAAACAGTAGTGATATCGGAATTGGACTCTAAACCGACAGCCTTTCCATCAAAAGCGATCGAATAACGGTTTATTTCGCTACAACCATGAGTTTGTAAGTCTTGATAATACGTCTTCTTTTCGATCTGCTGCAAACCAGCCTTGGCTTTCAGACCCATCTTCACTTCGATGAGAATACCAGGGTCTTTTTGTGTGTCTTTGGGATATAAAGCCAAATCATAGCGACCGTAGCCACTTTCTCGATTAGATTTAATAACATAACGATCTCGTAAGCCGAGTGTCATGCCCAGCAGAAATCCATGATAAAAAGATTCTTGTTTTCGTTCCGTTACGTCATGAAAACTCATCGTTTCTAGAATCAGCCTCTGTAGCTTGGATTGAAGTTCTAGAACATGGCCTAAAATCAAGTCTTCTAACAAATCCGTGAGAAAGGTTTCGCCCTGTTTCCCTCCAAACCATTTCAGCACGATCTTTTCAAAGAAATCGTGAACCTCCAAGTTTGGAATCGTCATTCTTCCATCCGTGTCTAAAGTCAGGTAGCCGGAAATAAAGAGCAGATTCCAAAAAGAAGAGGGGTTTTCTTTCAGATTATTCATGACCGTGTAGGGCTCTACTTTAATATCCAGGCTCTTTCCATCGATCAAAGCATGAATGTCCCTGAGTTTATCTGCAGTGATGCATTCTTGAATCAGATCATTCGAAGACGTATTAATCCAATAAGGTGCTAACTTGTATCCCTTTTTCAAAAAATGCAGAATTGACCAGGGATTATAGATTGTTAGACCATCACCAAAACGGTATCCGTTATACCAAGATTTCAAAGCTGAAATATGGTCTTTTGGGCACATTCTCTCTATTTCTTTTTCTGTGAAGCCGAAATGCTCAGCATACTCGTTGCAGGTAATATCGTAAGTTCCGACGTTGTTTAAGTCTGAAAAGAGGCTTTCTTTGGCGATCCGAGTAATGCCTGTAACAACGCCTTTATATAAAGCATTATTTGATTTTAATAAGGCTCCTAGAATATTTTTGAAGAGTGCAACAGACTCCGGAAAAAATCCTTTGAGATAGGCTTCTTGCAAAGGTGTATCGTACTCATCAATCAACACCCAAACCTTCTGGCCGTGATGGATTTCCAGCATTTGGGTCAAGTACAAGAAAGAATTGGTCAGGTAGCTGTCTGTAAAATGAGGTTCAAAATATGGCTCAATGGTCTTCTTGTTTAAAACGGTTAGCTTTTCCGAAGTCAGCAAATATTCATATTCTTTGTAAACATCGCTGATCTTGATTTTCAGCGAACTGGTCAATGTTTCCAGGTCCTGAGCTTTTAAATTCTTCAATCCCATGAAGATCACAGGAAATTTTCCTCGCCAGCCCTCTAAAATATTTTGGTGCTGACTAATCGCTAAACCTTCAAATAAAGGTTCTTCGGTTCCAAAGAAGTACTTCAACATAGAAAGATTTAACGATTTTCCAAAGCGTCTAGGTCTTGGCAAGAGAATAATTTCAGAGCCATCGTCAATAACGTCTTTGATCAGCAAAGACTTATCGCAATAAAAATTGTGTCTTCCTTCAGAATCGACCAAAGTTCTTAATTTTTTAAAATCATCCAAACCAATTGCGAAGCGCATGCATTTGAAGTGTCTCATAATTTGAGGTTTCCATCAAGCAGCTGTCCGGGTTCAACAGATGATCCCGAATAGAAAAACAGATTGATTGAGCCTGCCTTGAAACCTGAAACGCGATTAGATCGATTCTTCGGGTGGGGATTGGAGCTCTTGTAAAATCTGCTCGATCTTCTCCGGAGTGCAGCCAAGATGCCAGGTTTCTTCTGGATAAATCACCATCACAGGTCCTTTCTCGCACACTTGCAAGCAGTGTGTTTTTGAACGTCGGACCTTTGTTTTCAAGCCCAGTTCGGTGATTCGCTTCTTCAAGTAGTTCCAGGAACGCATGCCTTCTTCGTGAGAGCAACATTTTGGATTTCTTTGATCGCTGCAGAGAAAGAGATGCTTCTTGGGCATGAGATTTTTTGACACAATCGTTCTTGAGTCGCAACCGACCCCCTCTCACGGACACTCAGAAAGCAGAGTTTCAATAGGCAGGGCTATATTTGGATACTCATCTCTTTGGGACTGACTTGAAACCCAGGGCGATTCTTAAGGCCTTTTTGATTGATCAACCTTAGGCATCTTGTGATTTCTCAAATACAAGCCGCATCTTACCCCCGCAAGCTTTGACGATTTTATGAATTGTGTTTAACTCATAGCGGTTGCAAGCAAAATTCTCATAACGGCTAATGGCTGAACCCGTGGTTCCAACTTTTTTAGCAAGCTCTATTTGGGTCAGACGCGCTTCTTGGCGCAAGCCCAAGAGTTGCTCGCCACGATGTCTTTTCATACTCTTCCTCAAATCCATCTCTAACCGCTCTAAGTTCGCGGGAATGGCTGTTGAAACCAGGCAGGGTCTTGATTTTTCTTGTCTAAAAATCTAAGGACTCGGGATGGAAATACGCGTTCGTATCGGCCCATCTCCGACGGGAGACCCTCATGTTGGGACGGGCTATGTATCCTTGTTTAACTATGCTTTTGCCAAACAGCAGGGTGGCAAATTTATTCTGCGGATTGAAGACACCGACCAGAAGCGCTCGACGCCCGAAAGCGAACAAGCCATCCTCTCTTCCATTAAGTGGTTAGGCATTCAGTGGGATGAAGGGCCGGATATCGGAGGTCCGTGCGGTCCATATCGTCAAAGCGAACGTTTGCCCATTTACAAAGAGCACGTGGAAAAACTCATTTCAAAGGGTCATGCTTATTGGTGCAGCTGCACCCCCGAACGTTTGGCGGAAGTTCGAAAAAGGCAGCTCGCGCTCAAACAGCCCACGGGTTACGATGGCCATTGTCGAGCCTTAAATCTCAGCGAAGGATTAGTCATTCGACTCAAAACGCCTCAAGAGGGCGAAACCGTGTTTCGGGACCTGTTGCGCGGCGAAATTTCGATTGGCAATTCGGAAATCGATGACCAAGTGCTATTCAAGAGCGATGGGTTTCCAACGTACCACTTAGCGAATGTAGTCGACGACCACCTCATGCGCATCACACACGTGATCCGAGGTGAGGAATGGATCAGTTCGACCCCTAAACATATTTTACTCTATCGATTTTTTGGTTGGGAACCCCCTCAGTTTGCGCATCTGCCTCTGCTGAGAAACGCCGATAAAAGCAAAGTTTCGAAACGTAAAAATCCTGTTTCGCTCGAGTACTTCCGAGAAGCCGGATACTTACCGGATGCATTGCTGAATTTTTTGGGTCTGATGGCCTTTTCATTCGAAGAAGGTCGCGAAATCTTTTCGCTCTCAGACTTTGTGCAAAATTTTAAATTGGAACGCATCTCCTTGGGAGGTCCCGTGTTTGATTTGAAAAAATTGCTCTGGCTAAACGGTCGTTATTTACGCGAAAATCGAAACGGTGAGCAAGTCGTTGCTTATTTGCAAGACCGATTGTTTTCGACCGCGTACTTGAACCAGATCGTTCCATTGGTCAAAGAACGAGTCGAGAAATCCGAAGATTTTATCGAATACGCGGACTTCTTTTTTAAAGCATCTGTGTTGGTAGAGCCTGAGAACTATCTCATTAAAGGCGTCGAAGATCGAAAAAAGCTGATTGAACTTTACGAAGAACTCATTGAGCAAATCGAGGTCTTAAGGCCTTTTGATGCACCAAGCCTGGAAAGCGCTTTGCGAACTTTTTGCGAACAACATCAGCTCAAACCCAAAGATGTGTTCATGCCTGTACGCCTTATGGCGACGGGAAAAAAAGCAACCCCGCCCTTGTTTGAAACGCTGGCTGTGCTAGGACGAGAGCGCTGTAGAACGCGTCTTCGAGCGGCTTTAGGAGAATTAAAGAAATGATGCAAAGAACTTTTTCGATTATTAAACCCGACGGTGTGCGTCGCAATCTCATAGGCAAAATCATTGGCCGCTTCGAAGAAGAAGGCCTTCGAGTGATAGCGGCTCAGATGAGGCGCCTGAGTCTGCATGAAGCCGAAGGCTTTTACGCGGTTCATAAAGAAAGACCGTTTTTTGGCGAATTGGTGGAATCGATGACTTCAGGTCCGGTTTTGTTGATGGTCTTGGAAGGTGCCAATGCCGTTGCTAAGAATCGTGAGATCATGGGGGCAACGAATCCTGCTCAAGCAGCTGAAAATACCTTGCGTAAGCTGTATGCTCTTTCCATTGGTGAGAATACGGTACATGGCTCGGATGCTCCTGAGACGGCTGCAACGGAAATTGCCTGGTTTTTTGCACAAAGCCAGGTTGGCTAATTCCGTCTCGGAAGCCGATTAGCATGAATCTGCTCACCGATCCTTGGTTGCACTTGGTTCTGGATCGCCCCCGCATTATTGCGAATGTGGCTTCGATCGTCCGTCTTGCGGCGGGCTCAGAGGTGGCTTTGCATATTTGCGGCCCGCTGGTATTTGAACAAAACGACAAAACCAAATGGCGCGCGGGCTTAGACTATTTTGCGGGGGCTCGGGTTCATTTTCATCTCAATCTGGAACGTTGCTTGAGTTTGCTTGGAAGGTCGCCTTGGTTGGTAGAGGTAGGGGGCTCTAAGACACCTTGGGAGGCTTCGTTTGAAGCTGGCGATGTGGTGGTGTTAGGCCCTGAAACCGCCAGCATTCAAGATTCGGTTCAAAAGCAGTATCCCGATCGAATCCTCACGCTGCCACAACCCGGTCCAGTCCGATCACTGAATCTCGCTCAATGTGCGGCCGTTTCTGTGTTCGAGGCGATGCGACAGATTCGGCATTGACCATCGAACTTAACGAAAGTGATCGTATCCACAGTTACTCCAGGGCATCTCATTGGTATCTGCAACGATCTCACCGATTTCAATGCCATAAGGAGAATCTTGAGCCGTGAAAAGCAAAGCATAGTCTTCGCCTCCCAACAGCGCCTGATCGGCAGAAGCGAGCGAGTGCTTGGGAAGCGTGTGTACGCGAGCCCCCACTTTTGACGCAGAGCAAAGCGTATGGAGATCTTTGGATAATCCGTCCGAGAGATCCATGCAAGCTGTGGCAATGTCAACGAGCTTAGGCCCTAGTTCAAGCTCGGCGGTCGGATAGAGGTGGATGGGATTGGCTGGCCCATCGATGCCATCCAATAGATTTTTCAAGCCGGCAGCCGAAGCGCCGAGCGGGCGACTCACGTAGATTCGATCCCCAGGGCGCGCTCCTTGCCGTCCCAAAGGCTTGCCCTTAACATCTCCAAAGATCGTGATGGAGCAGCTAAAATGCAAAGCAGACCGGCTCAGGTCACCTCCGTAGAACTGAACTCCGTGAGATTGGCTTGCCGCCACCGCGCCTTTCAAAAACGCGGTCAAAAAGGCCAAGTCATTCTGAAACCAAGATTCTGGAATCTCTAAAGACCATAGAAATCCGATTGGAGTCCCTCCGGCTGCAGCAATATCCGAAAGATTTTGAATAATCGCTCGATAGCCAGCGGATTCCAAGGGTCCCAGCCCTATTTGAAAGTCGTTTTTTTCTTGAAAGGCATCTTGGCTAATCACGCGATGAAAGCCTGGTAAAACGGGTGGTAAAAGCGCGCAATCGTCCAACAGCTCCTGCGCTCCAGGCGCTAGGATAGGTTTAAGCTGCTCTTTGATGACCGAGATAATCTTGGCTTCACTTAAACTCAAAAACAAGTCCCAAAGTCAGCATGAGTGGAAAATCAGCGGCTGGCCAACGCGGCGAGAAATTAAGACCCTTTTGATGAAAGTTATCAATTGGCATGTAGGCGGCTTCCGCTTTCAAATAGACGTGATCGTACACGCCATTGGCTCGAGCGTTTCGGGAGACGCTTGGCTCCAGTGAGTCTAAGGCCAACATAAGCCCGGCTGCAGCCTCGTAGCCAAAAACAAAACCCATGGGATTCGCTCCGCCTTCTTGGTCAACGCCATTTTGATACGTGAATAGGTAGCCTGCACAGACGATACCGCCTCGCACATAAGGAACCAATGGCACTCGGTCGACCCAGTGATCCAAAGCATAGGTAAGCTGAGGTCGAAAGTGCAACAGGTGTAGACCGACAGAATCACTGGATTGATGGGCGGTAATGGCTTGTGTGCTTGGATCCATCGCAAGAGCTTTGCCTCCCGCATAGGTGTAGGAAAGAGCTCCTCCAAGTTGCAAACTTCCAAACTGGTCCCAGAGGTGAATGTCCACTTCGAGCCCCATCAAAGGCAAGAGTTTATGGTCGAACATAGGACCATAAAACGGACGTATGGCACGGCCATTGATTTGAGTACTGGTATCCAGACTGGGGCGATAGGGTGAACCGGTAAGTCCGACATTGATCGAACCCAAGTGTGCCCACAGAGGCACGGATAAGAGGCAAAGAGCGCCTAAGAAGCGAATGCGAATCGGAGCGATTAAAATCAGCAACAAAAGAAAGAGTGCCCACGACTCTGGGGCAGAAGGGGTCTGTGTGCAGCTCCAGGAGAGCGGGTTGCTGGCGCCGTCGTAGATTTTCGAGAAACCAGCGCTGTCGATGGGGGTTCCCGTGAGGCTTGGGCTCCACAAATTTTGCGATCTCTGGACTCGGGCGACCAGCGTGTACTCTTGGAAGTTTTCTAAATCGTTTAACGTGATGTGGGTTGCTGAAGTCGTGGTCAACTCACTGGGGCACGCAGCCGATGTATGGGTTAAAGCGCCGATGAGTGCAGAATCGGTTCCGAAACAGACTTCATAAGTCGGAGCATAATCTTGGTGAGCGGATTTCGGATCTTTCAAAGTCATAGAAAGTCGTTTGGATCCGGCTACAATCTCTTCGATGGAGACCGCATCGGGAAAAGTGTCGTAGGTGAATTGGGCTTTGAAAGGCTCTGCATCAACTGCGTAGATACACAGAGCAGCTTTTCCTGAAGCAGGGCTTTGGCAAGCTCCAAGACCGTTCAATAAGTCCTGAGGAGCAACGTTTGCAAGCCCATTGGAGAGGCTTTGAGCAAAATTGGGGATAATCGCTCCCGGAGCATTGGTATCCGATGAAGAGGGGCAGGCATTTTGAAAATTAGGATCGCTCATGACTCGGCCAATCAAATTCGACCCGTTGGGGACTCCGCTGAGTAAAACTTGAAGAGGCGAACGAAGGCTACAATCATTCAGAAACGGCTGTGCTATCCCTGAAAAACCAACGATGGTTGTGCCTTGAGCAAAAAGTGTCAAACCGAATAGAGTGTGGAGTAGGATCCATATTTTCATCGAAGATATTCCTTGGCTAAAATTTCAGCAATCTTGACCGCGTTTAGCGCAGAGCCGGTTCGTAAATTATCACACGAATACCAAGCCGCTAAGCCGTGTTCAACGGAGTCGTCATTTCGAATTCGTCCTACCAAAGTCGCATCTCCTCCGGATGCTTCTGCGGGAGTTGGGTAGAGATCCTCGCTCACATCGTCGACAATTTGCAAGCCCTTTGTGGCTTCCAAAATAGGCCGAGCTGTGTCTTCGGTGATAGGTTTTCGAAATTCCATATGAACCGCGGCGCTGTATCCGTTAAAGACCGGCACCTGAGCGCAAGTGGTAGCCATTTTCAGATCTGGTTTTTTGAGAATCCGACGTGTTTCCAGCAACAACCCTTCTTCTTCCCCAGGAATATGGGGCAAGATGTTGAAGGCAATTCGGTGAGCAAAGTGTTTAGGCTTTATCTCTCGCATGGAAAACAAGTCACGCGTCTGGGACTCGAGCTCTTCCATGCCTTCTCGACCAACCCCGGAAACGGCTTGATAAGAAGCCACCACCACGCGACTTAAGTCGGCTTGATGGTCGAGCGGCGCGAGCAATTGGACGATCGGAACGGTATTGGCATTCGGACAAGCAATCACGTTTTTGATTTTGAACTGAGCAATGTCTTCAGGGTTGACTTCAGCGACCACGAGTGGAACTTTTTCGTCCCATCGAAACGCATTGCTTTGATCAATTAAGATTGTTTTCGTTCCTTGGATCCATTCGGCTACTTGTTCAGCGATCGATGCTTCGGCTGCAATAAAAGCGATATCCACGTCCTTCAACGCCTCAGCCTGGAGGGTTTGAATGGTAAGAGATTGGCCGTTGACTTGAACGCGCTCACCCGCAGATTCCTTACAGGTCAGCAAGGTCCACTGGCTTACTGGAAAACAGCGCTCTTCAAGAATTGAAATTAACTCAGAGCCAACCAGGCCGGTTGCACCCACGACTGCGATCGAAAAAGCACGAGACATAGAACAAAGACACTAGGGCTTTGTTAGTAAATATCAACCGGGTGGCCAAGAAAATGAGCGCCCTGAAAGCACGTGCATATGCAGGTGGAATACGCTCTGCCCCGCTTCGACACCGGCATTGATGGTGAGACGAAAGTCACGTTCTGGGTTGAGCTCTTGTGCGAGCAGAACCATCTGACCGATCAAAGCGCTTTGAGTTTGGGAAATCGTTTTGGCCGATTCAATGTGTTCCTTCGGGATAATCAAGACATGCTTGGGTGCCTGAGGGTGGATGTCTTGAAATGCAATCAGCGAATCGGTTTGAGCGACAATTTGAGCCGAAACATTGCCAGAAACGATTTGGCAGAACAGGCAATCGCTCATGCCAATAACCTTTCAAGGGCATAAGCGGCGTTTAGCAAGTCGCTTTCCTGGAAGGGTTTGCCAATCAGTTGCACGCCGATGGGAAGACCTTCATAAGACCGGCCTCCAGGGATCGAGATGCCGGGTAGCCCCGCTAAGTTGACAGGAATCGTGAAAATATCTGCCAAATACATCTGAAGTGGGTCTAAGGCTTTTTCACCGAGCTTAAAGGCCGGTGTTGGAGCAGTAGGACCTAAAATGACATCGACCTTTTGAAAGGCTTGGCGAAAATCTTCGGCAATTAAACGGCGAACTTTTTGCGCTCGAACGTAGTAAGCATCGTAATATCCGGCGCTTAACACGTAGCTGCCCAATAAAATGCGCCGCTTGACTTCCGTGCCAAAGAGTTGCCCACGGGTTTCTTCGTAGACGGATCGAAGCCCGCCTTCTTCGCCCAGTCGTGGGCCGTAACGAATTCCATCGTAACGGGAAAGATTTGAAGACGCTTCGGCCGTCGCAATGATGTAATAACTGGCCAAAGCGTGCTGCGTGTTCGGCAGAGAAATCTCTTGAAGGCTCGCACCGGATTTCTCTAGGCGAGCGATCGTATCCTCGAGAACTGAACGAACTTCTGGGGCTAGACCTTCAACAAAGAATTCTTTGGGGACTCCGATTTTCAGACCTTGCATGCTGTCTGTCAGCAAGCTGGCATAGTCGGGCACCGGGAGATCAACGCTGGTGGAATCCGAGGGATCGTGGCCGGCGATGCCCTGCAAGAGGTGAGCGGCATCTCGAACACCGTGCCCCAAAACACCCACTTGATCCAAGGAGCTAGCGTACGCAATCACACCGTAACGAGAAACCCTTCCGTAAGTCGGCTTGAGGCCGACGATCCCACAGTAGGAAGCGGGCTGTCGAACGGAACCACCGGTATCGGTTCCGAGAGTTCCGTAGCCCATATTTGCCACAACGGCCGCTGCCGAACCACTGGAAGAACCGCCCGGCGTATGGGTGGGCTTAAGAGGGTTTCGGCAAATTCGATAAGCGCTGTTCTCCCCAGAAGACCCCATGGCGAATTCATCTTGGTTCAGCTTTCCGAGTAGAATAGCGCCTTGTTTCTTCAGTTTCTGGATGACGGTGGCATCGTAGGGCGCCACATAGTTCTCAAGAATTTTCGATGCGGCTGTGACAGGCATGCCTTGGCAAAAGATCATGTCTTTAATCCCCAGAGGGATCCCGTCTAAGGCACCCAGAGTCTGTCCCTGAGCTCTTCGTGCATCGGATTCTTGAGCACTTTTCAGGGCCGATGCTTCGGCAACGTGCAAGTAACAACCCAACTGCTCATCGTGAGTGCGAATCTGGCTCAAACACGCCTTCGTGAGTTCGACACTGGAGGCTTTTTTTTCGTTTAAATCGTTTATGGCTTCAGAAAGTGTTTTCATCGTGTGCTACTCAATAATTTTGGGAACTTTGATCAGACCTTCTTCAAAGCCGGCAGAGCCGCAGAGCCCTTGTCGGCCAATTCCGGTCATTGCGACGTCGGAACGTTGAAAAAGTTCGATGGGAACAGCATGAGTCATGGGTTCGATATTCTCGACCGACAGATTCTGAAGGCTGGTGATATGGCTTAGGATTTGTTCCAAATCTTTTTTGCGATCGTTCAACTCCGCTTCACTGAGGGCCAGCCGCGATAGCCGAGCAAGCTTTTGCATATCTTCGAATGAAAAATCCATAGGTAGCTGCTAGCTCAGTCCATCCGTCTCTGCAAGGCCAGGCAAGGCATCCATGACAAGCTGCGTGCTTGGTTCGTCTGGGTTTGGAGTCAAAAAAGCGTCAAAAAAAGGATGGCTGCATTCCAAAGAATAAATCTGAGACTGCAGTTCAAAACGAATGGAACGAGCGTGTAAGGCCTGCCTGGGCAGTGGCAGCTGAGATAGGTCCGCGACGCCTCGCGTATAAGCATCGAAAAAATCTTCTCCCATCGAATACAGTTTATCGCCTACAATGGGGAATCCTTCTAAGGCTAGATGGGCTCGTATTTGGTGTTGGCGGCCGGTTTTGGGTTTGCATTCGACCAGCGTCCAATCGGTCATAGGGTCGTAACGCAGAGGGCGAAAATAGGTCTGAGAAGCAAATCCTGAAGAGTCTTCGATCATTTTAATGGCAACTTTGCCGCGTCCGCCCTGTAAACAAAGAGGCCGAGCACAATCGATTTCCCGATCAAGGTGCCCTTCGACGAAGGCCCAATAGGTTTTTTCGACTTGACCCTTCATGAAGGCTTGCTTCAAAGCGGAGTCAGTCGCTCGATTTTGACTGCAAAGTAAAATGCCACTGGTCTCGCGATCCAAGCGGTGGCAAGGGTGAATGGGTTTTCCTGGAAAATGGGTTTTGAGCCAGTGGGTGACAGTCTGATACAGGTATCGAGCACTTGGATGTATGGCGATATTGCCTGGTTTGTTCAGAGCCAGGATGCGTTCATCCTGGTAGAGGATCGGAATGGTAAGATGCTCGATGTCGGAAGAATCGGGTGGGACTCGCCAAAGCTCGACCCAATCGCCTGCTTTGAGGCGACGCGATGGTTTGAGGAGCTGTTGTTCTAGCCGAAAATCCCCCGATGCAATCACCTTTTGGGCTTTGGAACGGGAAATTCGACCGATGTGGTAAACCAGGTAATGATCGGCACGGATTCCGCTTAAAGAATCTGGAATTTTCCAGCGTTGAACCACTTTATCGGACAGAGCAAGCATCAAAACGGGCTACAAGCTTTCCAGATTGGTTGACGGTCCAGGTATCTTCGTCAAGATTTTTTGCGATGGCTTGCAGCTCAAATGCGTGCCCATTCGCAAAAACGGTCTTATAGGTGTAATTCAGATCGTTTGACTTTACGAGACTTTGCTCGATCAAAGTCTCTAAGCTTACATAGTGTTGATGGTGAGCGTAGTAGAATTTCTCAGCCTGGTAGAGGTGACTGAGCCAAGCCTTGGCTTCGCTTTGTTTGGATCGGCACTGGAATAGCTCGTATTTGGGCCACGAAATAAAAACGAGGATGAAAACGATGAGTCCTGAGACCGTCCACTTGAGTGAGCGCCAAACCATGTTACCCGGAGTTACCATGAGAATTTTGTTTTGGCTAATCCCTGCCCTGTTCGTTTCAAATATCATTAAGGGACAAGAATACGGGGTGATGCTCGATGCTGGAAGTACTGGCACACGGCTATACATCTATGAACGAAGTGGGGGCGCGATTCGGCTTTTGGAAAAACGCCGGATCAAACCCGGTATCTCGACATTCTCTACGAACCCGGAAGGGGTTCAGAACTATCTTTTGCCTTTGATTCAATTTGCTCAAGAAAGGCTCTCACCGTTGACCGAGCTTTCTCAAGTTTCGATTAAGCTTCAAGCGACGGGAGGGGTTCGAGCTTTGTCCAAGGCAGAGCAAGAATCCGTGATTCAGTCAGCTCAGAAAGCCTTGGAGCGGTCAGGTTTTGACCGTCCTGTTGCGGAAGTGATTACGGGAGAGCAAGAAGGAATTTATCAATGGATCGCTTTGAATTACCTGCGAAAGACTCTGGGGCCCAATCGTCAGATCCAAAAGAAACGAAAAAGCGCAGGATTGATCGAAATGGGAGGGGCATCTTTGCAAGTGACTTTCTTAAAAAACGAACTCGTTCAAACGGAGTCACTGGATTCGCAGCTTTATTCGGTCAGTTACGATGGCTTTGGTGAGTCCAGCGCTTGGAAACGTTTGGGAGAAGAAGCTTGCAAGGAGATACCCTTGAGCTATGTTCAGTGCAGACGCTTTATTGCCAGCAAGCTTCAAGAAATTCGCCAACCCAAGCTCAAAGGCGAGTTTTATCTGGTGGATAATTTTGAGCAACTCGCTTCTTTATTGAAACTCAGAACCATCTCTTCCGGTAAATTGGACAAACTGGGACCCTCGATATGCCGAAAATCATTGGCCAGCCTTAAAAAAGAGTTGCCTTTGGAGTCTGACTACTACCTTTCAAAAATCTGTTTTGATACCGCTTACATGTCCGTCGTTCTGGAAAAGATTGGGTTTCACAGAAATCGTGAACTCATGGCGACCAAAAATATCGAAGGCACTCCTCTCACCTGGACCTTGGGATCGCTTTACGATCACACGGTTGCGAAGAAGTTAAAAAGCGAGTAATTTCGGCCTACCTTTATGCTCAGCCCTATTTCATATCGTAAGCTTATTGCTTTGGTGTTGGTTGTGTGTATGGTTTCGGGTCTCGGGTATCTTGCGGGAAAAACGCCCGAAGTTGTGCGAATCACGATTGCTGAATTAGTCGCTGATTTAAAGCTGAAACAGGGTATTCAACTGGATTTTCAGGACATTGCTATCGAAGGTTTTTTAACAGCTCGAGTCGATCATTTTCGCCTGATCAAAGAAGACATCGGCTTATTCGTTCAAGCCAAAAGCGTGTCCTTTCGATTGGCTCCTTTGAAATATTTAATAGATGGTAATCCTGTTAGCCGAATTGAGATTGATACGCCGGAAGTGATGGCCAAGATAAACTTCGATCAGAAACGCTCTAAAGTGGCATTGGCTCACCCTCCATTCTCAATTAGCGAATTGATTATTAAACGAGGTAGGGCTGAGATTAACCTGAATGGGCAGATGGTTCGGATCGTCGATTTGGATACCAATCTGGCTCTGACTCCTCGAAACGTAGCTTTGAATCACTTAGCGATTGAGTTTCCAGAGCTCAAAATCGATGCCGTTGGCAATGTTCGATACCATCACAAGCAATATCCAGGGCTTGGCAGTGATGTTCGGATTCGTGTGTCCGGCAAGCTTGAAGAAGTCCCTGAGATTCGTCGACTGAATATGCCACTGAATGGCGAAGTCGGGATTTTGGGCCATCTTCGCTATCCCTCCATTGAACGAGGATTCGAATTCATGGGGGAGCTTAAAGCCATGGGCATTCGAATCGACGATGTCAAGATTGCTTCGCTCAAGGGCTTGGCATTTGTGAACCAGGAAAGACTGGAACTCAATAACGCGAAAGTTGAGTTTGCAGGAACGGAGTTGGGGCTTGCCGCCCAGTTAAAGTTTGACCAAAATTGGCAATTCTCTGCACAAGTGAATGCTCAAAATGCTTCGCTCTACGACTTATTGGAAGATTTGGGGATTCAAAAAAGTTGGGCAGAATTAAAGTTTGGAACGGTCGGTTTCGTTCGAGGGCAAGTCAAGCCCTTTTTTATCCTTGAAGGGCATGCCAAAGGCCTCGCGCGTGATTTAAAAGTTCAAAGTCCCAAAGCGAATATTTTCAATACCGCTTATCCCATTCAGTATGAATTGGATCTCGGAGCAGACCGCGAAGCTTTTCATTTTTGGAATGTGCGCTTGCGAGACGGTAGAACTCAGGCACGGATCGATTGCGATCTTTTTTTTAACAAAAAGGGTATACGGCTCAACGCGGATATCCCTCGGCTACAATTGGATTCCATACACAATCGAGTGGCATCCAACACTTATCACGGAAGTGGGTCGGCTCATGTGTCCATCCAAGGGCTTTACCAGAATCTCTTCATCCAATCGCCTTTCCAAATGGCTGATTTTCGTTTTGAAGGGATTTCTTTAGGGAATTTAAGTGGCGATTTTCAATATCAAGACAATGCTATTCGAATCAGCAAGGTAGAGGCGCAAAAGAAGTCGGTGCGCTATACAGGGGATCTCAAAATTTCTCTCAATGGACCGACTCGTGTGGCGGCTGATGTTCAGGTTCATAAAGGTTTAGTGGCCGATTTGCTGGAGCTTTCTGTGCCGGGCGAGTTGACTGGAAAAGCTCGATTTGAGGGACCGCTTGAGAAAGGATCTCTTTCTGAAATCTCGATTCAGTCGGACTGGGTTGTTGCACAAGGAGCGACGCAGACGCTGTGGAGTCTCAATTTGTTGAAGGGCGCAGGAGACTTCAAAATTGAGCAGGGTGTTTTGGACCGTTCGCTTTTGCGCATTCAGATTCAGAACGATCGCTTAACGGCCAAAGGTTTTATGACCCCTTCCCAAGCTCAAACGGAACTGTCGCTTGATCTGTATGACACGCTTCAATACCGTGTTCGCATCCATAAACCCTTTGGTTCTTTGGATGCGTTCTTAGACCTGCCGCCTGTACTCCAACGCTTAGAACCCAAAGCCGGTCTTAAATTGAGTGCAGCCGGGAGCTTGCAGCGACCGCAAGATAGCCGTGCTGAATTATCCCTTTACCCAGCCTTATTCTATTTGGAAAATCTTAAAATGATCGCCAGTCGACCGATTGAAGCTCATTACGATCAGGGGAGTCTGAAGCTATCCGAGGTCCAATTTTCGAGTGCACAGGGGGATAGGGTGACAGTCAAAGGAACCGTTGATCGCACAGGTCCACAGATTGACTTGAACGTGCAGGCCGATTTAGGGGCGTTGGCCCAATTAGATGATCGGATTGAAGGCGCTTACGGCGATTTTAAAATGGATTTGGCGATGGCTGGGACCTGGAAAAACCCCTTGCTGCACGGTAAGGCTTCGATAGCTCCGGATTCTTACCTTTCTTTGCGAGACTACCCACCAGGCTTAACCCATGTTGGAGGCGAAATTCAATTTATGGGAGACGAAGCGCAAATTGCTTTAGCCGGGCAAGCAGATCAAGGCTTGCTTCAATTGGCAGGCAAGATCGACTTAGCGAAGAGGTCTTTTGAAGATTTGCGCTTCATACTCGCAGATGTTCCGGTTTACTACAGCACTTTTTTGACCGGAAACGCGAATGGATACCTTAGGCTCGGGGGTTTATGGACGGAGCCGACTTTATCCGGTGATCTTCAGTTCTCGGATATGTTGCTGACTCAAGAGCTGGATTCCCTCTCTTTTCGCCCAACGCGATCGAGTTTAAAGCGTCAATCCATTCCACTGGACGTGAATTTAGGTCTTAAGGATGTCATCCGGTATGAGAGTCGAACGTTTAATGGAGAGCTGAGCGGTCGGCTAAAATTGCTGGGTAATACCAGTTCTCCTAGCCTGGAAGGAGAGTTAAACGTGCTCTCTGGAGAGGCTTATTTCCGAAGCCACCATTTCCAAATTCACAAGGCTCGGGCGAGTTTCGATAATCCTTTTCGGATCAATCCCAAAATAGACGTTGAAGCGAGCAGTCAGATATTGGACTACGATGTGACCGTGCGCGCGCAAGGAGACTTGGCACACCCGAGGCTCATTCTTTCCTCCAAGCCTTCTTTAGCTCAAAACGAGTTGATGAATTTAGTCCTTTTTGGATTTGTCGGAAGAAACTATCAAGATCATTTGGGAGTTGCACGCAGTGCTGGTCTTGAAGCGATTTCGATGGCATCGGGTCTCGGAGATAAATTTTTGAAATTAATGCCAGAAGGCAGTTTTGATGAGCTGCGTTTAGGGACTTTGTACAATCAAATGGGCGGGATCACCCCCTCCGTCGTTTTGGGCATGCAGGTGTTTGGAAACCTGCGTCTGCGCTTACAGACTTCACTGGTTCAGAATAATTTGGGTAATCGAGAAAAGCGAATCGAGCTTGAAAAATACATGAGCCGTCGTTGGCGATGGCGATTAAATTGGGATTCTGAAGGCGTCACGAATTGGGGCGATGCGGGTGGCGACTTTCGGGTTCGATGGGATTTTTAGTTTGCGATGAAATACTTTTTTTACTGTACCTTATTTTTTTGCTGGGCTGTTTCGGGAAAGCAAACCCTTCGTATTGAAGGTGCGAAGTCCATTCAGTCCCATTATCTTGACCGGCTGATTCAAAAAAAATTAACTTCTCGCACTCAGGGCAATGGTCGGTTGTTTGAGCAAATTCAGTCCGAAATCGTTAATCATTACCGAAAGCTCGGCTTTATTTTTGCTAAAGTCGATCTTTCCAGGGTTTCTGGTACTCAGTTGCTTTGCCGCATCCGCGAAGGCAAGCAAATTCTCGTTCGAAATATTGAGGTTCAAGGGTCTACTTATTTCTCAGCAAAGCGGATTCGAGACCGAGTGCGAGCCTTTGTCTTAGAAAATGCTTCTGGATACGATATTGCCGTAGTCGATCGAGCTCAAATTGATCAACTCTTAAACCCAACTCTGGCGAATCAGAAACAGCCATCGCCTGTTTTTTTTGAATATGGCTTTATGCCCTTTGATAAAAGCTTATTTTTGAAAGCCAAAGCAGAGCTCGAGGAGCTTTACATTCAAAGTGGTTTCCTGGATGTCCAAATCTACGGTCCCAAGGAAAGTGAAATTGAAAATGATCATTGGATCGATTTGCAATTTCGAATCGATGAAGGAGTGCAGACTCGAATCCGAGCCATTGAATACCGCGGAGCTTCGGTCCATTTAAAGGATTCAGCCATACGCGTGGGTGACCCATTAAGTTCTGAGAAGGTCGAACAACTTCGAGTTCAACTCATCGAGCATTTCTGGAACGAGGGGTATCCAGATGCAACGATCGAACAGAAAATCGAGGACTCCAAACTGATTTTTAAAATTCAAACGGGAGAACGCGTTCAAATCGAAGAAATTCGTATCCAAGGCAATCAGGTGACCCAAAGGCCTTTGATTGAGTATTACCTTAAAATGAAGCCGGGCGATTGGTTCTCATGGGAGAGATGGATGGAGAGCCGATCCAGTCTTTTGCAGTTGGATCTCTTTTCGGAAGTCGAGCTGTCCTTAGAAGGGCGTACGCTGATGGTAACGCTGAAAGAACGAGAACGGAATTCATTGGAACTGGGCGTGGGGGCTTCGCTGGTAGATGGGCCTCGGGTGTCGGGACTCTGGCAGTATCGCAATCTCTTGGGAAAAGGACTGGGATTTCGGATTCGAGGGCAACTTAATTATCCTGCTGCTTTTTATCTCCTGCCTGTCTTCTACCCTCTTCCAGTCCAAGAGGCATTGAAGAGTCAAACATCCAACTACTTGGCTGGGAAAGCGAATATGGGTCTAACTTATCCTCAAGTGCTTGGGGTGCCATTTGATTTAAGCGCAAGCTGGGACGCAGGGTATTTAAGAGACTTAAAACCAGCTTACATTCTGAATAGCGCTTCCAGCAACGGCTCACTCCATTCTCAAGTTCTTAAAAATTTGAGGCTAACCGGCCAAATGGAGATCGAATACTCAAATTTTACCTGTTCTGCGTGTGCGTTGGGAGAGTCAAATCAAAATATTCGAGCGGATGAAGGAGTGGTGCTTCAGGCAACCCCAAGATGGATAGGGTTTTGGGACGGTCGAGATAGCGCTTTGTTGCCTCGAAAAGGATACTCCATTCAACTGGAAGCAGATTATGGGTTTGGTCTTAAAGATGCAACGGTCGGTATTTCGTATTTTAAAACTCTGTTGGCAGGCAGTACTTACGTACCGATTGTCTCGTCTTGGACTTGGGTGAGTCACCTGCGCGGGGGAGGGATTTGGAATCTGAATCAGGGAAACTACGTTCCAATTTTCAAACGGTTTTATTTAGGCGGGACTTCCAGTGTTCGAGGATTCGCAGAAAATCAAATTTTTCCTGCTGATGCTTCCAATACCTCTGGAGTGAGTTTGGGCGCTAACTATTTTGCTTTATGGCGGAATGAACTTCAGTTTCCCATCCAAGGGGATTGGCGTGGGGGTTTGTTCATGGATGCAGGAGAATTGCTCAAAGATATTCGACATTTCTCGCTTCAATCTCTGTCCGTTGGAACCGGTTTGGGTGTGCGCTACGAAACACCGATTGGGCCTCTAAGCCTGGATTTAGGGGTCCGTGTTCTGGATGCGCATCCGATCAACTATTCAGATGTTTGGAGTCTTTTGCAGTTGCACTTTTCAATCGGAGATACCTTGTGAAGAGAGTGATTGGTTACACCGAAGGAGAAGGAGTGGGGCCGGAACTTTTCGCTCGGGTCTTTCGAGAACTCGATATTCCTTCTTCTGTGTCTTTTAAGCGATGTTCCAATTTGATGGAGGCGGTGAATCGAGCTCAAAGAGGAGAGATTCAGGGGCTTGTCACGGGACCCGTCCACAAAGCTTCTCTTCAAAAATTAGACGGCCAATCTTACGCCGGTCAAACAGAATTTTTGCATGCTTATTTAGGCGTCGATGAAGAGCCTCCTCTCATGGTATTCATAGGAGGGCCTTTTGTATTGGGTCTTGCAACTGTACATCTGCCGATCTCAAAAGTTTCAGATGCTTTGACCAAGCCACTTTTAAGAGCAAAATTGCATCGGCTGCTGAAAGGCTCTTCAGAGTATTTTAAAAAACCGCCTCAAGAAGTCCGCGTGGCGATTCTAGGGCTCAACCCTCATGCGGGCGAGTCTGGCCTGCTGGGAACAGAGGAAATCGAAGTGATCGAACCTGTGGTCGCCGAGTTTCAAAACAGCGGTTACCGAGTACGGGGGCCTTTGTCTGCGGATGGATTCTGGCTTCATCATCAAGGCCAGTACGATGCTGTGTTTTCGATGTATCACGATCAAGGCTTAGGGCCTTATAAGCTCTTAGCGGCAGGAAAAGCCGCCAATGTGACTTGGGGTCTTCGGATTCCGAGAACGAGCCCGGCGCATGGAACGGCCGATGAACTCGTCGGGACTGGTCTCGCTGATTCGGGTTCATTGGAGACTGCAATTCGATTGATTGTATGAATAATGCAGCAGATCGATTCGAAGCCTTGGCGTTTGCTATTTAGAACATTATTTTTGGCAAATGGGTTAGCTCAGAAGCTTCGCTTTAAGCTAAGTTTGCTCTCAGATCCCGACAGCTGACGTTTCGGTTCTTTGTAAATCCTGTGTAGCTAACACGTTCCAGTCTCAAATGCTTTGAATCCAGACACAAAGTATTTACAGTCCTAAGTCAACGGTATAGAAGCAGATTAGATTGGTGTTTAAATCACCTCGTTAATGAGAGGAGCTTACTCGTTCTATGAATCGAATCTTTTCTGTTGTTTTGCTTGTTTCTGTTTCGTCTACGAACCTAATGGCCTGGGGCCTTGTTAGAGAGCGTCCTGTTTGGCTTCATGACGCTTTGGCCGAGACTGCTCGAATCGGTCAACAAATCCGAGAAAGCCTGCGAGAAGTGAAATTCTTTTCTCTGGGATCGGCCTTGACTCCCCTGGGCCGTATTGGCGCAAACTACCATGAACAGATCAACGAGCGGTATAAGCGTATCAATGCACTGCGCCGAGAAGCTCTGAGCAAGCGGCAGCAGGGAAAAGCTTCGGAGGCTTTGGAAGCTGAAGAAGAACTTTTGGAACTCATCGAGTTGGGAGCACTGCCAGAGGGGCTTCAACAAGAAGAAGCTTCGCAACTGAATCTGGACGTTATGGAGGCAGCTCCGGGAAAGTTGTTTTTGTTTGGGGATGGGCGCGAGCATTTGGTACCAGGCGTGCGCCTGGCCCCAGGTCAGTCTGCCAGTTCAAGCTCTTCGCCTACTAGTTCGCTCGCAACTCCATTGCAGCCCCAGGATTTGGCTTCGGATTGTCATGAGTGTCATAAGAAATTTAGCTTCTTTAAACGAAAATACAATTGCCGTGCCTGCGGAGAGATAGTCTGTTCGGATTGTTTAGTAGCTAGCATCCCTACTCTGGGTTATCCGGATTCTAAGAAAGCATGTGGAAGTTGTGTAGAAAAATATCGAAAGACTCAGCAAGTGCGTCCACAAGCGGAGCGTGTTCAAGAGCTGGTGAGTGAGTTTGAGCAACAAGCTAATGTGAATACATCGACCCGAGACACGATTTTGAGTGCTGCTGGAACAGTACTGAATAGTTTAAGTTCTATGGTTCCTGCTCCTTTCGATAGCGTGGTTTCTATGGCTCAAAATGTGGTTTCTTTGGCTCAAACAGCAGCAAGCAACAGAGCCGAAAGCGAAAGACTTGCTGCCCGTATCTCTCGGATTAATATGGCCATGATGAAACTGCTGAAAGAAGGAGACACTCCTTTGGCTCAGCGTGCAGCCAATGATCTCAAAAAAGTGTTTGAGGATGCCATTAAGCTGCTTGAAAAATTCCAGCAGGACTCAAATAGGACCTTTGTGGAACGCGTCCAGGCTACTTGGCAACAATACTCCTGTTCGACAGCGGATCAGTTTAATTCGATTCACAACGACTTAACTATGATTATGAATGATCGTCAGTTTGCTTTAACGGTGGATCAAAAAAATCGTATGCAAGCCCCTAGTTTGGACGAGATTAAATCCAGTTTTCAGGAAGAGCTCAGTCATGTATCTGAGGAAATTAAACGTCAAAGTGAAACCATGGGCCACCGGCTTACCCAATTGGAAAGCAATCTGCAACACTACCTGGATGAGTTTTTACACGTCCAATCTAGGCCAATTTCTAGTCTATGTAGTTTCAAAAAATTTTTGGAATTAGACCCGCATAGCCTAAAGCAAGTCCTGATCGGATTAGCGCTTCCGGAATACGAACAGATTATCAATTTCTTGCATAGTAAGATGGTTACCGGGCAGTGGTTTATGAATGAAGAAAACAAAGTTCGATCTATTATTGAAGGTGGTATGTCCGATGTACAAGCCGTGAAAGACGCATATTCTGAGTCTTATAAGTGTCTCAAACACACGGTTGTTGAGCGTTTTCAAAAAGAACTTCAGGATTTGAATATGAGAGCCCAAAATTTTCCAGCATTAGAGAGGCAAGAGTGTAAAAATTTAGAGATGGAAGAATCTACCGATAGACATTTATTGATTTCTGGCTTTATAGAAAGAGCAGCTTCGTTGCTTTCTGATGAAAACCAGCTGTTGCGTGAATCTGTCGCTTTAGAAGAGCAAAGATATCGATCCAGTCTGGAAGGGCAGGAGTTTGAAGAATTAAGTGTTCGTCTAAAAGCAGCAAAAATGGTGCGAACCCCTCCACGCAACGTGTCGTTGGCCCATAAAGAGCAATCTATTGCTGGGTTTAAACAACTTAGAGGTTTAGAGTGGCGAGTATACCGAGGTGATAGAATTGAAGATTCCAGGCAAGTACCTATCATCGAAAGTGCAGAAGTAGATGCGGTGGCGGGGAGTGTAGCCAATGCAGGGTGGCGTTTGCCAACCATCTGGGAGTTAGAGAATCTATTCTTGGAAGGACGAAGCGCTGATTTTCAAGTAGATTTAAATTTTGCTTGGTCAAGTACTTTGATCGATGGTGTCGCGGTCATGGGAGACAAATGGCGCCTTAATTTGCTAAATGGAGGTCTTTGTTCCCGGTACCTTGGATACAGAGGAATTATTCTTTTTGTGAGAGAGCTGAAGAGCGAACGAGTTAGAACAGGCCGCCTGGCAGCGATGAGCCGAACAGGAAGCTGGGAAGACTTATGTAATGAATAATGAGCGTAGATAGGAGTATTGCTTTTGGAGTTTGAATAAAACTGTTCAGGCTGGTGTAGGGGTCTTAGGGGACTCAATGAGCAGGAGAATAATTGGCACACACAAAGCGATGTGCTGGAGCTGAGGGTGGTCAGTGAAAATCACTTTAATTCTTGTTCTACTTACAAGCCCAGCATCAGCGAGCTTGCTTTGGGATGGTGATTTCTCGGAAATCTTGAGCGAACAAATAGGAAATCTCACGCAGTTCAAGAATCGGCTATACTCTTCGGAAGAAGGGTTTCAGGTCAAAAAAGTTTTGCAAAGCCTCTTGAATCTTACTGCACCAGTCATTCAACGACAGCCTGATTTTAGAAGGCCGTTTGAACTGAATTGCACGGTTTTATTTCAAGAGATTATTCGGCAAGTGATGTGTGATGTGGCATTTGGACGACACGAGTGGCTTGATGAACCCACCACGTGTGTACCAAGCTTATTCGGATCCAATGGGCTGCCCGAGCTGTTGCGTAAAAGTCATGTGCTACAAGCTCGACTGGCAGTTGGAGATGAATCGTTTCAGCATCCCCAGGTACAGTATTGGTTGTATTTTCAGTTGCCGGAAACGACATCCCATTCCGCAACAAAAAGTGAATTCATCGCAGATATAGGTAGCACGAGTGAATCGATTTCCAACGCACAAACTAAGACCGTGTCTAGTGGTAATAGCCTAATCCGATCTCTAAGTACGAGTAAAGCTCATTCGGAAACCTTGAAACCAACCGATTCGTACGCATCAACCTCTGCGAGTTCAACTCCAACCGGCTTTGAATCTTCGAGCGTGAAAAATAGTAAATCGATAACTAACAGTAAACAAACAGAGTCTATGCTCACTAGTGCTGTGCAGGGTTCTGAGACTAATACACTGTCCTTTTCTCTGATCCCGATGCTTCAGCTCTATTTTATGGATTTAAACGGCAATATTTCCTGGACCTATGTAGAAGGCGCCAACAGAACCGTAACGTGGAGTCGTATTTTAGTGCCGTCGAGCTCTTTTTTCTGCGAGTCATTTTCAATAGATACAATTAATAGCGTCCTTTACTGCGCAAAGGGTTCTTCGATCGTGTCGGGTAGGTTGAATTCTTACTTTGATCCAGTACCACCGACAAGCTTTGAAACCGTTTTAACTAGCCATAGCAAACCCATATATGGGGTCTTCGCTGATGTAGTAAATGGATATCTCTATTACTGGGGATGGGGCGGTACAGGATCAACTTGCTATTTGAATGTAACGAAGTTTGATTTCGGTAGTTCTATGGTGCTTGGAGAAGATAGAACTCTGTTAAATGCAACATCTGGCTGTGTGAATCTTGAACAGATTTCCATGGACTCTTTGAATAATAAAATATACATATCTCAATTGAGTGGAAATATCAACTATGCATGTACGATTAACTCGAGAAATCCAGTAAATATTACGGATTGCAGCAACGTGTGTTTCTTCGAGTGTTTCGAGGGTATAGCGTTATTTAGAAATCAGATATTCTGGAGAACTCAAGGATCTTGCGGAATCAACAGCTCAACATTGACCAACATGTCAGGGGCTCCACAGTTAACAACAATTGAAACATTCATAGACGACCCGTCAAACAAATTTTTAGGCTGCGATTTTGGTGGAGATGGAATCATTATTGTTGCCCGGCCATAATAAGGCGCTAGTGAAAAATTCATTATTGGGTCAAAATTTGTTAAAACAAGCCACATAGTCTGGGGCTAAACATCTAGACAGTTCAGCACGTAACTTGATGTCGCAGGAAGGCTAAACCGTTTTTGGGGTCCAAGGGTTGTCCAAATGCTATGGTGTTTGCAGCTGAGTAAAAGCCGACAACACAGGAGAAAATGGGATGACAGAACTATTTTGTATTGTTGACGATTTTTGCAACTGCTACTTGGACTATTTTTGTCGACATGTGTGTTCAGAATTTCCAACCCATGTGGATAGCTGGCGAAGGTGGGAATCACGTTTGATTACCTCGATAAAAAAGAATAGGAAGAATAAACGGATGCCCTTGTGGGATAAAATCATGCTCCAACGATTTCTGATCGAAACGGTTCAAAGATGAGATGCTGGTTGAACAGATGCGCCATCGCAGTCCAACCAATCTTCTGCTTAAAGCGTGCTTCTTATCGAGAGTCGTCTAAATCACACAAGCCAGAAGTTCCTTCAGCCACAATATCGTTTCGCTTTGTGACTGAGCGGCAGTTCCCCTGGTTACTGCCGCCCTCTGTTCGGACGAAATCATCAATTAAGTTTCAGAAAAGTTGTGTTTTAAACGCCAGTCCTTCATGGTAGACTCAAAAGGACGTTCCCCACCTACAACTTCGTTACTGCAGAGCGTTGTGATAAATAAGTCAGAGGCCAAAACAGTCCCGTCAATGGTTTCTAAGGTGTATTTTTCATTTAGAACGATTCTAGCCAAATTCATCACTAGAAAAATCTCGCCACTTGAGCCAATCATTTTATCTCCAATAACTAGATTTTCTGCAGAATCGATACTTGTATCGCCATTATCCTGGACTAATATTAAGCCGTGTTCTGGTGTAACCATAACTTCACTGTGATTATCATTTCCAATACCTTGAAGTGTAATCCGGATGAACTCGAATTGACCTTCTGTCCTAATATTTCTCAAAACTTTTGTCCAAGATGGTTTTTTATTTTTTACAGTCAAAACCATGTCTCCTGAAGTAATATTTTCTATTTTATTTTCCACTATTTCTTTGTTGTGAAGAACTTTTATTTGTGTTTTTTTTGAGAAACAAGCAGCTGGAATAAATATGGTAGCAGCACAAGCAACCATGCACATAGGAGCACACCCTTGAATATCATAAACAAGACCATATTGCTTTGCAAACGAAGAAGCGCCCACTGCTGTACATGCGATGCAGCAAGCAGGCCAACATACCTCACCAGCTTTTGCTTCTGATGAAACAAATAAAGAATTGGCAATCAAAAATACAAAAAAAAGACGCGCTAAAATAAAATTGTTTTTCACTTTTAACTCCTATCTAAATTTCTATGCATTTTCATCGAAGTAGAAAAAATTCAAATTCAAATGCCTATGCTTTCAATACGCCTCCTACTTTAGATAGCAAGTACTTTTTCCAAATCAGATGATGAGCAATCAATTGTTCCGTCAGTCTTCTCGCATTCGCACGTTTCAAATGATCCAAATAACTCCCTCAACAAGTCCTGAGTGCTTCGATCTTTTGGTAATCTAATCGGTAGGCCTTCTAGAAAATGTTGGGGGTGTTTGTAAACCAATCCCATCATGAGGTCGGTCCCAATGATAGCTCTTGGTAAAATCATTCAACACCGGTCGCAGTTCCTGATTGAGAGCTACTGGATCAAGAGGGCTTATGCGAAGCTTGTTTATCGGATAGGTCTGGTAACCGTGTAGGTACTTCATCTGCCTAAAAGAGGCTCCTTTGGGCTTGTGTTCATAACTTCCTAATAGAGCTTCTTTTTTTATTCCGCCAGTCTCACATGCGTTCGAACCTTGTCACAGCAGCAGATCCAGAGTATTTTTGGTGTATGATCCGGTACAAAAATGTCTTGCCAGCCATGCCAGCAGGTTCTAAGTGTGAGTCATTGAATGAAATGGTTGTTGTCGCGTTTAGGGAGAGCACTTAGAGTGTATCGAGAAAGCTGCTTCAGATCTGAGCTTTCGTTTGCACTCCTGCCCACGTCGGGTGGGTGCGGGGTAAGTGATCATTTTAATTGTATCATATTTGAATTTAAGTATAATATACATTTGATTCAATTTCACGTCCACGAGAAGGGGTGTGAACGATGAATCGATGTTTGGGTTCCTGGCTGTTATTGCTGTCTTTACCGGTTCAAGCCGGTTTTGTGCTCCGGGATGGCTTCTCTGAAGTTCTGAGTCAACAGTTTTCAAATCTGACTCAGCTGAAGAATCAAACGAGCTCTTTATCCAAAGAACTCGTCACACAAAATGCGATGAGAGGATTATGGTTTCTCATTGGGCCTCATCTTGAAGCCTTACCGGGTTGTTGTAAGAAGCCTTTTAGTTCAAACTGCTCTGTGTTTTTCGATGCCGAAATTGATCAGGTTGTGTGTGATGCGCAATTTGAAGAGGTTCAAGCAATTTCGACATCTTGCGAAGCCGAGCAACGGTTTCCAGTGGGTTATTTGGCGCAGTTACACAAGAGCAATATTCTCCAGACGCGCATTGTCGTGGGTCTGGCGCCTGTGCAACATCCACAGGCGATGTATTGGTTGTATGATAAATTGCCACCGACGCTTTCACAATCTGTAACACAGTCAAATTCCATAAGTGGCCATAGCGCTCAAACCGACACAGATTCCGCAAGCCCGATGAATAGCACCACAGGTTCTGTTAGCCCAAGTAGTCTCACAGAGAGTTTGTTGTCGAGCAGGAGCGTGTCGTTTAGCCCAACGGTTACTCCATCATTGGCTCCAAGCCATTCAGTTGGAACAGAATCTCTGTCTCATTCTCAAACTTTGAGTTCTACCCAGTACCCATCGTTCAGTACAAGCCTGAGTCCCAGTTCTCCCGTGGTTTGGAACCCTGAGTGGGCTAATTGGGATGTAGCCACGGGTGCCTATCGAGATGCGACAAATCAAACAGGGCGATACAATGAGAGCATTCCTGGTATTGTAACCGATTCGAGAACAGGGTTGCAGTGGCAAAAAGCGACCGCTTCTGGGGTGTGCGACTGGACAAATGCGACACAGTACTGCGAAAGTCTGATGCTTGGAGGACATGCGGATTGGCGGTTACCAACAGTTATTGAATTGCAAACTCTTGTTGACTACACAATTCATTGCATCGGACCCACCATTGATAGCACAGCATTTCCAGATACTCCTAATACTTTATTTTGGGCCTCAGATGCTTACCCAAACAATAGCAGTTTGCACTACTATGTGAGCTTTGGTTCTCATGATGGGCAATGCGGTGGTTTGGCTTGTACTCAAGGTACAGCACCTTGCTCTGTGCCGTACGTGTCATTATTTGCCTATTCACGTTGTGTACGCCCTGCGCGGGCGAATCAAGCTATTGACCGATATTTCGATGAGAATGGCGAAATTTTAACAAATTCTAGCTTACAGGTTCAAGATAAAGTTACAAACTTAGTATGGCAGCGTTTTGTAGCTGGAGCCTATAACTGGAGTGATGCGATATCTTACTGCAATAATCTTAATCTGGGGAAGTATGTATGGAGGCTTCCCACTATTAAAGAGTTATCAACGCTATTCGATATTTCAATCCCTTGGTCTAATCCAACAATTAACACAACTTCTTTTCCTGATACCCCAGCAACGGTGTTTTGGTCTTCTACGCTGAATATGGATGCCACAACGGCATGGTATGTTGTGTTTTGGGCTTCGGTCGTTGATTTTCGACAAGGTATCCAGGCACCCCATAGCGTTCGCTGTGTCAGATCTCCCGTTGTTGTCAACCCAGATTGGGCGAACTGGGACCAATCGCTCGGAGTCTACAAGGATGCGACGAATCAGACTGCGAGGTATATTGAGGCAGTAGCAGAAGTCTTAACAGATACGCTGAATGGGTTGCAGTGGCAAAAAACGGTTAGTGGTGCCACTTACAACTGGACAGCAGCTGCAGACTATTGCGGCAACTTGTTCCAATCAGGATTTGGAGATTGGAGATTGCCAACGAGGATTGAGTTGCAAAATTTAGTGGATTATACTGTAGGTTGTACTGGGCCAGGTCTCAATACTTCAATATTTCCTGAGACTCCCCCCAGTTATTTTTGGACTTCAACATCATCAGCAGGAGATTTGGGATATCAATGGTATGTAAGTTTTGGTGGAGATGCTACCTATGTTGGCTTTGCGTGGCGTACTGATATTGCTGACAAAGGCTATCTTCGCTGTGTCCGTCCACTATCCACAATCCAGCCATTGATTCGCTATACAGATGAAGTCGGTAATCCATTGGCAACGGGGAGTGTGCAAGTAAAAGATGTAAAAACGGGACTAATCTGGCAGCGAGCCTTTTCCGGAGTTTATAACTGGTTAACTGCTGAAGCTTATTGCAAGGCATTAGGTCTAGGTGGTCAAGCTTGGCGTCTTCCAAGTGTCAAAGAATCATCTACTCTCTTAAATACGGCAATACCCCAACCTGGCCCAACGATTGATACAGTAGCATTTCCAGATACACCGCAGTACGGATTTTGGTCTTCAACATCTTACAGCTGTGATTCTACGTATCGATGGGGGCTGGATTTTGCGGATGGTAGTATTGGCTTTGTGCACAATATCAACGACAGTTTTTATTGCCGCTGTGTTCGCGATGCAACTATTCCTGACCCTGAATGGGCCAACTGGGATCAATCGATGGGAGTCTATGAAGATGCTACCAATCAAACAGGTCGATTCGTCGATCAGGTTCCAGGTGTTGTTGTCGGTGATACCGCAACTGGGCTACAGTGGCAAAAACAGACTCCCCAAAATACTTATAATTGGACGGCTGCGCAAATTTATTGTGAGGAACTGATTCTAGGGGGTTACGCCGATTGGAGATTGCCGACCCATATCGAATTGCAATCCATATTGGACTATGCGATTTCAGGAAGTGGGTCTGCGATAGACCAGACTGCGTTTCCGAATTCTGCAAACAACTACTACTGGAGTTCCGTGTCTGTGCCAGGCCATCCTAGTCAGGCTTGGTATGTCAGTTTTGGGCAAGAAGCGTACTATTCAGGACTCATTTGCAGTCAAGCATTTGTTGGAGCATGTGACGCTGTCAATAGTCAAGGATACGTTCGTTGCGTAAGGCCTTTGGCAAGGGTTTCGTTGGTCGATCGCTATCGAGATGAATCTGGTTACCCACTTGTACCCGGGAGCACTCAGGTTCAAGATTTAGTGACGGGATTGACTTGGCAGAGAGGGGTTTCTCTTTCGAGCAATTGGTCTGAAGCAGTCGCTTATTGTCAAAATCTTACTTTGGATCAAAGTATCGCCAACCCTTATGCTTGGCGTTTACCAACGATTAAGGAATTGGCTACGCTAATCGATGTTTCAATTGCATCTCCTGGTCCAACGCTCAATGCAACAGTGTTTTCGTACACTGGCTTAGGACAGTTTTGGAGCTCGACAGTGGCTGCGGTAGATTCGATGTCTGCTTGGCGTACTGGCTTTGATATTGGCCGAGTTGGTTTACAAGGAATCGGTGCAACAGATGGCATTGCTCGGTGCGTTCGTACTCCAGTTATTTACAACCCCGACTGGGCGAATTGGGATGTGACCACTGGAGTTTACGAAGACCAAACCAACCAAACCAATCGGTATGCTGTAACAGAGCCGAACATCGTGGCCGATGGAATGACCGGACTAAAATGGCAGCAGTATGCGAGTCAACAAACCATGAACTGGACTCAGGCTCAGGCATATTGCGATGACCTTGTATTGTCGGGATATGCGAATTGGAGGTTGCCGACGCATGTGGAACTACAAATGCTGGTCGATTACACGCTTGATTGTGCTGGCCCTTCACTCAACCAAGGTTTCTTCTCCGATACGGATACAACAAGTTATTATTGGTCTTCCGATCCTTTGATAGGATACCCTGGATATGCCTGGTGGGTTGGTTTTGGTACGGGTGGAATATATGGAGGGCTAGTGTGCAGTCAGGGTTATAGTGGGTGTGCGAGACCATTTGTCACGGGTTTTGCTCGTTGCGTGCGCCCATTATCAGCTATGAGTTTGAACGATCGTTATGTAGTCAGCAGCACCCAGGTGATTGACGTTATGACGAGTTTAATTTGGCAACGAATTGTATCTGGAACTTATTATTGGAGTGAAATAGGGCTGCCAGGCTCTGCTCAAGCTTATTGTAGCAGCTTGAACCTTGATGGGTTTGTTTGGCGACTTCCAACAGTTAAGGAACTATCAACACTTCTTGACGTTAGTATAGCTCTTCCAGGTCCCACGATCAACACAACGGCATTTCCAGGCACGCAAAGTGTTTTTTGGACATCGAGCTCCTATAGTTGCCGTTCTTCCAACGCATGGAACATCAATTTTAACTCCGGTTATATTGTCAGCGGTGGTGTACTCATTACTGATTCATACTATGCTCGCTGTGTCCGCTCGTCGGATGTTGTTATGAACCCCGATTGGGCCAACTGGAACGCTTCAATTGGCGTTTACCAAGATGCTACGAATCAAACTGGGCGTTATGTTGAGGGTCGACCTGGTGTTATGAAAGACACGTTCACTGGGTTACAATGGGAACAACAAAGCGATATTGGTGAAGTGACTTGGGCCGATGCTTCTGCTCATTGTAGCAACTTGTTTAAGAGCGGATATGGAGACTGGAGGCTTCCCACGTTGATCGAGTTGCAGAGTCTTGTGGACTACACGCTTGATTGGAGAGGTCCGACCTTAGATGCGAGTACCTTTCCCAATACGCCTAGCAGCTATTTCTGGACCTCCACTCCCGTATCCAGCCAATTTGGAAATGGATGGTGGTACGTCAGCTTTGGCAATAATGACAGTCTTTCAAGTCAGTTTGGAGGCCTCATTTGCAGTCAAGGTTTTGGTGGAGGGTGCGCCAACGTTCCTATGCTAGGTTATGTTCGATGCGTTCGCCCGGGAAGTGCTAAAAATACAGTGGATCGATATCGAGATCAGGCCGGGGATGGATTAACACCGGAAAGCACACAGGTAAGAGACCTAGTTACGGGATTGATATGGCAACGAGCCGTGACAGGTCTTTACAATTGGAGTGCTGCTCAATTCTACTGCTTTAATCTCACCTTGGATGGTTTTTCTTGGCGTGTTCCAACCCTGAAGGAACTCTCGACATTGCTTGACGAAAGGGGAGTAAATCCCGGATCGACTATTAACCAAACTGCTTTTCCGAGCACTCCGCAGGATGCGTTTTGGCCATCGACGTGGGCGAGTAGTTTTTCGAACCCGTGGTACGTGGATTTCAATGCTGGAGCTGTTACTGCATGGGTTCTTGCTAATTCTCCATTACGCGTTCGCTGCGTCCGAGGACCTTAACTTCTCCCACCAATAACTTGGTTCCCTGAGAGGGTTTCTGAGCCCTTAACCATCTTGGATGCGAAACGGAATCCGCCAGGTCTGCGTCCGAGTTCCAGTCGCTGAAATCTCCGAAACAACTAGCGTGTAAAGCGTGTTTTTGAGAAGAAGCTTAGGTTTCAGTTCCAAAAGCGCTCGAGAGCCCAGTTGGCTCATTTGGCTTGTGCTTGGCAGAGGAAGCCCTTGGTGCCCAATCACCTCTATTTGAGGGGTGCTAGCTGTTTTGAGGTCTTGTTCCCAAAGAATGCTTTTAACCCCTGAAGGAAGCGTCCAAGGAGCCTTCAAGGTGTCTTGTTTGCGTAGGTCGGGGCCGCAAAGATCAACGGGTGAGTGGAACATGCGGCCGTTGCCTTGATAGCCTTTTGCTTGGGAACAAGCACCCTGTCTTTCACGGTATAAGGGTGGCAGATTTTCGTAGCGTGCGTAAAGAACAGGATGGGTGAGGGCAGGGGTCGCTTTGGATGGATCGAGGGTTAATGGAGACTGGCAGCTAATGGCCCAGAGAAAGTTCAACAAAAGGAGAGCATACATCAAATTGAACTCCTGAGTACATGCTCTTTTGTGGCGAGAGGAATACAGCCAAGTGTCCGGGTGAGCTCTGCAACATTCATGGTGTTGAAGACGCGAATGCATCGAATTGTTCTTGATGAAAAGAACCTCGTGGTTGAAGCGTTATCTTTTTTCCAGTCTTTGATTCAAGCACCAGCAAATTATCTTGCTCATGCCCTTGAATGTAATCGATCACTTCTGGGTGCGCATGGATGTGAAGAAAGGGCTCTGAGGCGTTCCAGGAACGTTCGCTGATTTCTCGGAATACTTCGTAGCAAACTGTTTGCTTCGACTTGAGGCTCCCTTTTCCATGGCAATAGGAACAGGGTTCTCGCAGATAATTTTCGAGACTTTCGCGTTTTCTCTCACGGGTCATTTCGACCAGGCCGAGTTCGCTGATTTTGACGACGTTGCATCGCGCTCTATCTTTCTTAAGGAGCTCTTCGAACACGTGAACCACTTTGTCGCGATCTGCCTGACTTTCCATGTCGATAAAATCGATGATGATCATTCCCCCGATGTTCCGTAATCGAAGTTGAAAGGCGACCTCACGAACCGCTTCTAAGTTTGTTTTTAGAATCGTTTCATCAAAATTTTTCCGCCCCACAAAACGACCGGTGTTCACATCAATGACCGTCAGAGCTTCTGCTTGGTCGATGACCAAGTAGCCGCCTGAACGAAGCCATACACGACGGCTCATCGCTCGCGTGATTTCGTTTTCGATTCCATAGTGCGAGAAGAGCGGAATCGAGCTTTTATAGTGCTCAATCTTATGGACTAGTTTGGGATCTACGAGCCCAACGAATTGCTGGATGTGTTGGGTGACTTCTTCGCTATCAATAATGATTTTTTCCAGATGCTCGTTGGTCATGTCCCGAGCACATTTTGCCACTAAGCCGAGTTCGGGTTGCACGAGCGAGGGAGCGGGCAGAAGTTTGGCGCGGTGCTGGATATCGTTCCAAAGAGATACGAGAAAACGGCAGTTTTCTTCCAGCACTTCGATGGGAACATGTTGAGCAATGGTGCGCGCAATGAATCCAGTGCCAGGTGGAGAGCAGCTTTGAAGAATTGATCGGAGTCGCTCTCGCTCCGCTTCATCGACAATTTTTCGACTAATCCCAATGTGGGGCGAAGTTGGGACAAAAACGACGTAGTGTCCGGGCAGGGAAGGATTGCAGTTGACTCGAGGTCCTTTGGTGCTAATGGCATCTTTGACCACTTGGACCAATAAAGTTTGGCCCGGCTTGATCAACTCCTGAATGGGCACCAGTGCGGCAGCCGCTGAGCTTTCAGATTCGGAGGTCCCATCGAAAGGTTCGCGGGGCAGAATGTCCCCTGCAAAGAGGAAAGCCGATTTATCCTGGCCGATATCGACAAAAGCAGCCTGCATTCCCGGCAACACACGTTGAATGCGGCCGTGATAGATATTTCCAACCAGGCCACGATCGACTTTGCGTTCGTACAACAGCTCGACTAGTTGTCCATTTTCGAGCAGGGCGACTCGTGTCTCAAAAGAAGTTGTATTGACGAGAAGCTGATGGGTCAATTGAGACCTCGGAGGGTTCTCGGCCGTGCTAAAGCAGTGCCTACGTAAGTATGTTTGATTCGGCCAACGTTATGGATCCTACGCTCTGCCAAGATTTTAGAAGCTTGAAGGGTTGTGATTCGCTTTTCCTCGGCAGTCTTCAAGACCTGCAAGACAACGTCGTAAATTCTACTGGTTTGCTGCATGGCTTGACGACGTTCATAACGAACGAGCTCGTTGGCAACGTTAATAAGCCCGCCTGCATTCACAATGAAGTCAGGAATGTACAGAATATTTCGCTTGTGGAGCTCCGCACTGTGTTTCTCTTCGTCTTGTAAAACGTTGTTTGCGCTCCCGCAAATGATTGGACACTGAAAGCGATTCAGGGTTTCGTCATTGACAACGCCTCCCAAAGCGCAAGGTATAAAAATGGAAGCCGGAACGTCAAGGATTTCTTCGGCCGCAACAAACTCGATATCCGAAAATTTGGATTGAGCTCGTTGAAGGTTCGCAGGGTTGACATCGCTTGCAACCACCTTCGCACCCGCAGCAACTAGGTGGTGCAACAGGTGGTAACCGACTTGGCCGACACCTTGGAGCGCTACCGTTTGACCCTTGATTGAGTCCGAATCCGTCTGATATTTGAGGGCTGCTTTGATGCCTTGAAAGACTCCGTAAGCGGTGACGGGGCTTGGATCGCCAGAACCTCCGCGGGTACGGCTGATTCCAGTGACATAATCGGTTTCCAGCCAGATCCAATCCATATCTTGAACCGTTGTTCCAACGTCTTCAGCTGTGATGTAGCGTCCGCCAAGGGATTGCACAAAGCGGCCGAATACTCGGAACAGTTGTTCCGTTTTGAGAGTCTTTGGATCACCGATAATGACGGCTTTTCCTCCGCCCAGGTTGAGGCCTGCAGCGGCGGATTTATAAGTCATTCCGCGTGAAAGTCTTAAAGCGTCTCTGAGAGCATCTTCTTCGCTTGAGTAAGGCCATATTCGACAACCGCCCAATGCGGGGCCTAGAGTGGTATTGTGAATGGCTATGATTGCTTTGAGGCCGCTTTCGCGGTCGTTGCAAAAGACGACTTGTTCATGATCTCGTTTGTCAAGTTCTCCAAAAACATTCATCGATCAGCACCTCACTTTCAAAAACTTGGCAAGCCGGATCGGTGAAACATAGAGCTTTCCATTGGCTAAGTGAATCGTTATTTTTCTCTGGGGCCTTGGTATTTGAAAAACGCCGTTTTTGTCCTATGCTGAGCGGCATTAGGAGAAGGAATGAGGCTTGGCAAATGGACATCGGTTTTGTTTTTGGTTTTAAGTGTCAATTGTGCCCACATGAAAAGCGAGTCTTTGGAGGCTTCTGCTCCTTCGACCCTTCTGTGGGTCAAGAAGAAATTATTTGCAGGCGTATTCTACGATGATGATCGCTATGGGATGATGAGCCCCATCCCTCTGGATGAAACGTCTTACGTTCACTCGATTTCAGGCGATCGGATTGTTCCTCCAGCTTCCGATGAAACAATCCCCTTCGGAACACGCGTGGTTCTCAAAAAAATAGAATGGCCAACACAGCGAAATCAGGTTCAAAGACCCTTGTTGACTCCCCGGCAATATTTGTGGCTTTATTTTGCGGTTGCGGCCGATCGCGGACATGTCCGAATCCATCGAGAGCGGTCTTATATCATGGTGGTTCCGATTGAAATCCGAACCACTTCTCAGCTAGACGACTGGCTTCTTCAATACTTTTCGAAGCAGGATAATAATCTTGAATTCTTGCTAAAGCTGTCGAAATAGGCATTGAGAGTGCGCTGTTTCCTTCGTTATGGAGAATCGCCAAGTTGTTGAACAGTACGGCTCTTATGTCCGTTCGATTGCGCGGCAGATTAAAAAAAATGTATCTTTTCGAGTTGAGCTCGATGATTTGATTCAATACGGAATGGCGGGTCTTTTAGAGGCTGCTGAGCGGTTTGACCAAAAGCAAGGCGTGAGCTTTACGACTTTTAGCTACTATCGAATTAAAGGCGCGATGTACGATGGCTTAAGAGGGATGGGCTGGGTCAATCGAACCGAGTATCAAAAAATTCGATTTGAAGAGCAGGCAACGGCTTTGCTTGAGCAAAACTCGATTTCCAAGACAGACAACCTAGAAGATTTGGCGAATCAAGTGAATAATCTGGTAACCATTTTTGTCACTTCGCTGGAAGGCCTGGAGAGACAGGAATTTGAAGATCATCGACAACCGAAGCAAGACGATCGATTGCTCGACCTTGAGTTGCGCGCTAATTTACAGAAGGCTTTGAAGAAATTGCCTCGAGCCGATCTGGAGCTCATTCAAATGTACTATTTCCAGAATCTGAGCTTGGAAGAAGTTGGGAAAAAAATAGGAGTATCCAAATCTTGGACCTGCCGCAAGCACGCTCAGGTGATTGAGAGACTGAGTGCATTGATGAAGGCACAAAGTGCCTGAGCACGTGGCACAAAGTGCTGGAAGCTTGATTCGCGCTCTTAGGGTTCAATCTGTTTAAGCGACAACCGCATTATTTTAGAAATAAAAACTTATTTGAAATTTGTTTTTTATGTATTTAAGCTATAATTGAAGAGAGGTGTTCTCTATGCCGATTTCCCCAGTGATTCCTGGTGTTCAACAAACGACTGAATTGGTAAAAAATTTGTCCAAATCATCGTATCCAGAGGTAGGGACTCAAACATTTTCGTCCGTATTGAAAAAGCAAGGGGAATTAAAAGTCCTCTCTCAGCCGAATGGGAGCTTGGCTCTTCCTGCTTCTAAGCTTCAGAAAACGCCTTCTGCCTTAAAATCGTTGTTTGACCATTGGTCTAAGGACCAGAGTTCGATGTCCAAAATCATGAAAGTGGCGATGAGTGGACAAAATTTCACGCCTTCTCAACTTCTTTTGTTGCAGCATGCTACGTACCAAGTGACCTTTGAGCTACAGACTATGAGCAAACTGGTGGAGCAGGCGAGTTCTGCGATAAAAACGACCCTGCAAACACAGGTCTAGTCAGAAACGATAGGGTTTGACACAGTCGATGGATGATTCTTTTATTTTGCTTTTGCGTGTTGCTGCTCACGCGAGTGTTTGCTGACACAAAGATTGAACGCGTGAAAATATGTCCTATTTTAGCGAACTCTTAGAACGCATCTCCGATCCAAACTGGCGCCGGCGTTTGCACACATTTGAAAGGGTATTTCAAAGGCTTCTGCCTCTGGGAGGGATGTCCAGTGGGAACCAAATTCGGGTATTTACGGAAACCACAGAGATCGAAGAAGAGATTCTGCACTCCATTCGGCAAGCTCAAAATCGGATTTGGATGGAGACATACATCTTTGAACCCGATGCGGTGGGTCTGCAAGTTCGTGATGCGTTGTGCGCAGCAGCGCAACGAGGTTGCGAGGTTATTTTGCTGTACGATCACTTTGGCTCGAGCGGGCTTAGCACCGGGTTTCTAGAGCCGCTGATTCAGTCTGGGGCCAGAGCTATCGACTTTAATCCGATTTGGCCCTGGAGACGAAAGGGTCCTTTGCTGTTTCGAGATCACCGAAAAATTGTGATTATAGACGATCGAATTGGATTTTGTGGCAGTTACAACATTGCTCAATCCCGATTTCGAGACACGGTTGTTCGAATCCAGGGGCCGGCTGTGGCTGATCTAAAAGGTATTTTTTTAGACTCTCTTTTCGAGACAACCGGTGAATCGAATCGAGTCTGCTTTCCACTTCACAATTTTGAGCAGGGCGTTGTGGTCCAGGTTCTCGGTTCAAATCAACGTCGCAAATTGGTTTCTATCCAAAAGTCGATGGAGTTGATCTTAAAAAAAGCCAAGGATTATTGTTTTTTTACCACGCCGTATTTTCTACCTTACGACTCTTTGCGTCGAGCCATGATTGAAGCAGCACAGCGCGGTGTAGATGTGCGAATTTTAACGGCAGGTCTATCCGATGTGCCTTTAATGCGATTTGCAAGCCATCATGTCTATGCTCAATTTCTGAAAGCTGGCATTCGAATTTACGAATATTTTGGTTCCACATTGCATGCTAAAACCGCTGCGATCGATGGAGTGTATGCTTCCATCGGATCTTATAACTTGGACCACTGGTCTGCGCGGCGCAATTTAGAGGTGAATGTGAGCATGGTGGATCCCAACTTAACAGAGCAGTTGGAATCCCAGTTTCAAGTAGATGTCAAAGCCTCTCGAGAAATACGTCTGCCTGAATGGGAAAGCCGCTCAAGTTTGCAAAGGTTTTTGAATTTTTTAGCGTATCAGTTGATGAGACTTTGAGCAGGATGGTCGGTTTGTGCCTATCGCTACGGAGCGAAATAGCCTTGACAGTAAATATCTGTTTTGATAATTATCAATAATGAGACTAATGCAGCTTTAAAGAATACCTGCTTGGAGAAAAATGATGGCTAATAGAAGCAAAGATTGGAATGAAAGTCTTGCAAAAGAACTGCGAGATTTGGATTTTGCCGCAGAGTTCATTATGGCTTCCATCGAAGAAGGTGCCACGATTCAAGAAGCTTTGACAAAAGTCATCCGTCTTTATGGCGTCATTGAATTCGCCAAACTGGCAAATATGGCGAGTCCCAATGTGATTCGTTCGATCAATCCGCGGTATAATCCTACTCAACAGACCTTAAACCGTCTTTTACAGCCGTTTGGCCTGATCATCGGTGTGAGACCTGCTAGTATAGCGCTAGCGGCAGCGTAAAGTAGAGCCTGAACTCACATGAGATTGGGTATGCGAGCTCGTTTTCGGCGCAGGTAAATGCTTGATTTAATGGTCGGAGCGACAGGATTTGAACCTGCGACCCCTAGACCCCCAGTCTAGTGCGCTACCAAGCTGCGCTACGCTCCGAAATGGATCGAGATGGTGTCCCCGACGGGATTCGAACCCGTGTTACTGCCGTGAAAGGGCAATGTCCTAGGCCTCTAGACGACGGGGACTTAAGACCGGGGAAGAGTACCTAGATGAAACGATTTAGCAAGTGGGTTGATTCAAATTCTTTTTAGTTCTTTTTCCAACTTGATCGAAAATAAGGGATCTTGGCTCACTATTTCCGATACAGCGCTTTGGACTCGCTTCATGTCTTTTGCGTTCAAGCCAAATTCATTTTTTTTCGCAATCACCAAATCGACGAACTGCTTACTCGCTTCTTCTGCAGATATCTTGCCCGATTTAAGTTCCTGCGAGAGTTTCTGAAGATCTTCTTTGAGTGCCTGAAGCATGGGGGCTTTTTGAGATTTCAAGACATTCTGGAACGTACTCGAGCTCGGGTTGTTGGAGGAAGAGCGAGAAATGTTTTGGAATGCAGTCCGTGAATGGGGTCCAATACGCATGATTTGTTCCTCGATAAGCCAAAAAACCTATGGGCCATCAAAAACATGCAAATCGTTTGCACGCAAGAGCTCATGGGCCAATTTTGCAGCGAAACCCTTTGGATCGAGTTCAATCGCTTTTTTTAAAGCCTCAACGCCTTCTTGAATTCGTTTTGCAAAAAGCAAAGCTTCTCCGAGATGAGCCTGGGCCGTAGCGCTCTGGGGCACTCTTTGAAGGGCTCGAAGTAGTTCCTGAATGGCTGAATCCGGCTTTCCTTCCGATAGGTAAAAGTTTCCGAGCGCGACACAGGGGACATCGCTGTGTGGAAATAAGGCTGCGACTCCCGTAAATATCTCGCGTGCCTCACGCTTTTTTCCGAGCTGCATGAAAAAGTAGCCCGCTTCTAAGAGCGCGACCGCTTCCCATCGCGGCATGTCCAGTAGGCCGTGAATGGTTTGCTTTTGGCGATCTGTTGCTGATTGCATATTCCCCCGCGTTGTTTAATGAATGTTTTGGATAATAGACATGGCGGTCTGATGCTGAATATTTAAGATCGAAGAGATTAGGTTGATCATCATGCTTTGGTTCTGCATGGTTTGCTGCATCTGAAGTAAACTCAGTTGTTGTTGGTATCCAGAGCTTGCGCTACTGGTACTCCCAGCCGCTGTGCTGGCCGATAAGTTTCCGATCCCCAAAACACCCGAGCCCCCTCCGAGTTCGGACCCACCGCCTCCCATCGCTCCCGCAAAGCCGTTCCCTCCTCCTAAAAGCCCATTTAATCCGGAAGAAGAGGCCCCAAAAGGGCCGGAACTTGTCACGCTGCTCAAGCCACTGGCCACCGCAGAAAGTACCGCGCCTCCGGTTCCCGGGAAGATCCCAGAAAGGCCGCCCGCAACCGATGACAAAGCGTTGGCTCCTTCATCGAGAGCCTGAGCAAATTTTTGACCACGGCTCAAATTGCTACTGGTTTTCACCGAGCCTTGAGAGGTTGTATCTAATTTCAAAGAACCAATGATTGGGTCACTCATTCTGCTTACCATTCATACAGTTTATCTTGTTATTTTATTTTTCGTTCATTATTTTATTTTTTATTTCTAATATTTTATCAAAAAGCTCGAAAAATCGTTGATAAGCCAGTGCCGCTTGGCTCGCCGAAGCCTTCTCCTTGGCCGACTGCGCGCTTTTGCTTAACTTGAGAAGAGTTCGTTGGTGTTCCCTCATCTCTGAAAAGTCTGGATTCACTTGCTCGATCAAGGATTCTAGTGTGGGGTATCCGATCGATTCAGCCTTTTTTTGCGTTTCACTCATGAAAACTTTCCTTGCCTTAGACGGTCAGGCGCTTAGAATAAGGGCATGATCTTTCGATCGATTACACTTCAGGAAGCCAACGTCTTCCTGCCAATCCTAAAAGAGCACTTTTCCAGAATACAGACTCTTGTCGCGGAAGGCCAGCTGATCCATTCAAAAATTGCGGTTCAGGGCGAACAAGTCGACACATCGGGACAGTCCTACCCTCCAGAGGAGGCCAAATCTCTGAAATCAGGCCTCGAAAGCATCGAAGATCACATTCGCAGCGAAATCCTCGAGATGCAACAATATGGGGCGATTGTGAAAAGCGTTTTTCCGGCCCGGCTGGATTTTTTATCGGAACGCCATAAACAACTCATCTATCTGTGCTGGCAATCCGGAGATGAAAATGTTTGTTATTGGCACCCTGTGGAAGAAGGTTTTGGGACGCGTCGTTACATCGAAATGCCAAACGAATTTGGCTCTGAAGTGATCCATTGATGCGAATCGCTTTGGTTCATGGATTCACGGGACATCCCGCTGATTTGATGCCTTTGCATCAAGCTTTTGAGGCGGCGGGGTACCCTTGCGAGAGCCTCGTTCTTCCTGGCCATGCGACTCACCTCCAAGACCTGATCAAATATAGGGCTGAAGATTGGATTTTGGCCGTTCAAAAAATCGATTGCGATGTTCTGGTAGGCCTTTCCATGGGGGGCCTTCTTTCGGTCATTGCAGCGAATCGCAAGCGTTATCAGAAGCTTATTTTGCTTTCTCCCGCGTTTTTTTTGCAAATTCTGCCCGGTTTGGCAGCCAAAATCGCGTGGATGGGCCTGAAAGCCATGGCTTGCAATCTGCCTAAAACCTTGGGCAGCGATATCCAGGATCCCATTGCCCGAGTCCACTCTCAAGCGTACCAGGCCATTCCTTTGAAAGCACTTGCTGAGTTCGAACGCGTTCGGCGGATGGCGCTTCAAGCTCTTGTCGGCGTCAATTGCCCTCAAGTTGCTTTTTTCGGGGCGCACGATCGAACGGTGAACGTTTCAAAGACAGCTCCTCTTTTTCAGCATTCGGTTGTTCTGCCGAATTCCGCTCATTTACTGCCCCTTGATTACGACCAAAAGGAATTGATTCATCAGTGTCTGCAGATCCTCGAAAAATAGCCGCCCAAGTTCTCGAACAAATCTTCAAGAATCGGGCCTACTCCAAGCATGCTTTATCGGCCGCACTGGATGCCAGTCGTTTGGACTCACGCGACAAAGGCTTCTGTACAGAATTGGTTTATGGAGCGCTGCGTTGGGCACCGGTCCTTGAAAAGAGTTTGCTTCGTGCGATGGATCGACCCAACCCGAAGCTGGCTCTGGATCTGAAGTGTCATTTGCTGGTTGCTGCTTACCAAATCCAGCACCTTGCGGATACGATTCCTGCCTATGCTGCGGTTTCATCCGCTGTGCAGCTCATTAAACGCAAACGGCCTGGACTAGGCGGTTTTGCCAATGCCATTCTACGTCGCCTCGGTTCTTCTCCGCATGGGACGCTCGGTGCAGACTCCAGTCTGGAGGCGATCGAAGAAGGTACAGGGTGTCCGAGGTTTTTGTTGGAAACATTGCCGGTATCGAAGCGTGTGGAAGCGGCTATCGCGATGAACGATCGCCCTCAAACCTGGTACTGGACACCCGAAGGAAACGGGAACCACGCTTTCGTTCCAACGGCCACGACGGTAGCGCAAACTTGGGTCCAAGATCCAGCGAGTCAAATAGCGGCTCTGCTCGTGGGGGCTCAATGCGGCGAATGGGTCGTCGATGCTTGCGCGGCGCCGGGATCCAAATCCCGTCTTTTGAAACACGCGGTTGGTGAGTCTGGGCGGGTGCTCGCCATTGATCAAAATATCAAGCGCCTTGAGCGGGTCGATGCCAATATTGAAAGACTCGCTGGCGATTTTCGCGTGCTCGAGCCTCAGATTGCGGATGCTGTTTTGCTTGATGCGCCTTGCTCAGGCTATGGGACTCTTCGAAGGCATCCGGAAATCAAACTCTGGAGAGGCTTCGAGTCTGTTCAAGAATTGGCGGTGCTTCAAGCGGAGCTTTTGGAACGAGCGGCGCTTTGGGTCAAGCCGGGCGGTGTATTGGTCTACTCCGTGTGCTCGCCTCTTCCTGAAGAAGGCCAAGAACCGATTACTCGATTTCTTTCCAAGCACTCCGATTTTAAATTAAGCGACCCGAGAGAAACATTGCCTTGGCTCCCGGAGCATGCGGTTGTGCAGCAAACCGTTCGGCTCTGGCCTCACAAGGACCAGACGGATGCTTTTTTTGCCGCTCGCTTGATTCGTTCTTAAAGCGATTCACGAGGGCGTTTTCTGGAATCGGTTCCCAGTAAAAGGACCTGAGCGTTTGGTTGGACGTCGTTTGTTTTTTCCGACTTGGTCTGTAAAAGCAAGCTGCTGAAATCAAATGCTTAGAGCGTGATCGAGTAGGCGTGCAAGCCAGCTTTCCATGCTTTGATAGCCGGTGGAATTCTTCCAGGCATCGATCGCTTGAAGTGCGAGTTGTTTTTGCTTCAAGAGCTCTTGATGGCAAGCTGCTTGGGGGAATATTTCACCCTGACTGGCTAATATGCGCGGGTAAGAAGCTTCCAAGTTTTGAGCATCTTCTTGAAGGTCGGATAAATCATCTGCTAATTGGAACATCTGGCCGAGGTGCTCGCCGCAGGTTTTAAAGGCTTCATAGGCATCTAAGCGTTTAAAACCAACGCAAAGCGCGGTGCCGCAAAAGGCAAAGAGCGATCCCGTCTTTCCCAGGCACATATTGCGCCACTGAGAAATCGTGAGATTCTCTTGACCGCGCATGAACAGTTCTTCGATGGCCGATCGAGTCATCTCGGCGACGACTGTGATGGCTTCTTGAGTCACTTCGGGTGCATAGACTCTGAGTTCTTTAAACGCTAAGGCTAAGAGATGATTTCCAGATAAAATCGCTACCGAATTGCTCCATTGATGATTGACCGTTGAACGTCCCCGGCGCGAATCCGCGTTGTCAATGACGTCATCGTGTAACAGACTTGCTGAGTGTATCCATTCGCTGGCCAACGCGATTTCCATGACTTCGTTTAAATCAAGCGAAAGCATTTGGGCAAAATAAGATACCAAAAGAGGGCGAACGCGCTTGGCGCCAGCCGCCAAACAAAGATGAGAGCCCGTTTGGCTCAAAAGTGAGTTGGATTGAAAAGCAGCCAAAAGCCTTTGGTCTACGCAATCTAAGAAGTCCTGCATGAAGCAGTTATGTTAGCATTCCCATGTGACCGACTCAACAGAGATTTCCGAAGCTTCAGGGCAATCGCAAAGTCGGATGTTTTAGGATGAATCTTCGATCTCCTGTTGGGAGAGACTGACCAGCGCTCACTAGTATCCCTTGCCATTTCTCCACGTTTGCGGAAATGGCTGATGCAGCCAGCCGTATTAAAAAAGCGAATGAGGACAGTATCTCATGTGTTTAATTTATTTGATCAAAACAGCGCGATGACAGAACCCCCGCCGCCCGCTCCGGTGAGTTTCGCTCCTAAGGCGCCTTCTTGCTTGGCACTTTCGCAGAGCCGGTCCAACTCGGGTGTTGAGACTCCTAGGTCTTGGAGAAGAAAATGATTCTTTGTCATCAAGGCTCCGACTGCAGATCGGTCGTTGGATTCGATGGCATCTCGCATCTGAAAAGTGATGCAGGCGATATTTTCGAAGAGGGTTTGGATGTGTCGAGGGTTTTTTTCGAAATTTCTTCGAACCGCAGTGATCAAGGCTCGCGTACCCGCTTGAGTCGCTGTGGTTGAAATGCGAAAGTGAAGGGGATTCAGGCAGCGGATATTCTCAAAGCGACCTTGATGAAACCAAATCAGGCTTTGAGCCGCAATGGTAGTGTGATCCACCCCAGAGGGATTGCCATGAAAAATCTTTTCCAGTTCAAGGGCATATTGAACAGTATCCGATTGCGAAAGAACTTCATGATTGTGTTCGAAAATCGCTCGGACGAGCGCCACGGAAAGTGCTGCTGAACTTCCTAAACCCGATCCGGGTGGAATGTCACTTTGTACTTGGAAGCAAAGATGGCTGATTTCAGGTCCAAAAAGCTCAACCAATTTCGGAGCAATTTGCTTGAAGAGTTCAGAGTTCAGAGTTCTGAGCTTGACATTCGGTGGTTCAAAATAAAGACCTGGTTCACCCCTTGGAATGACTTTCACAAAAACGCTTCGGTCGATGCATTGAGCGATGGCAGGATAGCCGTAGACGACTCCGTGCTCACCCGAGAGGATAATTTTTCCGCATGCCTTGGCCATTAAGCATTCTTTCGACTTTGTAAAACCATCTTAGACATGACTGAGATCCACGCTGTGTACCTGGCTCTCTCCAAGACCTGCGGAAGTGATCTGCACAAAGCGAGCTTGTTTAACCAAATCAGGTAAAGTGGCTGCTCCCAAATAACCCATGCCCGAACGAAGCCCGCCGAGCAGCTGGAATAAGACGCTTTCCAAATGGCCTTGGTAAGGCGTTTTGGCTTCAACGCCTTCGGGGACCAGCTTTTGGGTGTCGCGGACGTCGTTTTGCCCGTAACGGTCTTTGCTTCCTTTTTGCATGGCAGCTGCAGAGCCCATGCCTCGATAATATTTGAATCTTTGGCCGTTCAATTCCATCACTTGGCCCGGAGATTCTTCACAGCCCGCAATCAATGAGCCGAGCATCACGGCCTGAGCTCCAGCTGCGAGTGCTTTGGTGATGTCACCGGAATGTCGGATTCCACCATCGGCAATTACGCCGACTCCATGTTGTTTGGCTGCTTGGGAGACTTCGAGCACAGCGGTCAATTGAGGCACTCCTACGCCAGCGACCAGGCGAGTGGTGCAGATAGAGCCGGGTCCAATGCCGACTTTTAGGATGTCTGCTCCTGCGTCTATTAAAGCTTTTGCAGCTTCTTGAGTCGCAATATTGCCCGCGATAATAACAACCTCTTCCCCGAACCAGCCTTTGAGCGCGGTGATTCCGTTTAAGACGCCTTTCGAGTGTCCGTGAGCCGTATCCAGGACTAAAATTTTTGCACCCGCATCCACTAACGCTTTCGCTCGAGCTTCCAGTTCGGGGTTGGGTCCTACGGCAGCAGCGCATCTTTGACCCGATTGAACCACGCACTTGACTTCTTCCACTTGGGCTTCACGGCTCATGTTTTTGTGAATCACGCCAAGTCCGCCTAAACGTGACATTTCCATGGCCATAGAACTTTCGGTGACCGTATCCATCGCGGCAGATAAAATCGGACTTTTTAAGAGCAGCTTCTTCCCTAGAGTGGTTTGGATATCTACTTGAGAAGGGAGAATCTCAGAATAAGCCGGTACGAGCAACACATCATTAAAAGTGAGCGCCAAAGGGAACATAGCTTCTGTAGCTATCACAGATGATGGAGGATTTCGAGTCCGCAATAGGCTTTCATACAGAGTCAAAAAAGATTTTAAACGGCCCTTCTTGATCGATCAAATCCATCCCTTGCGAGACAAGACGGCTAATCTGAGCTTTGTCACGTTTTAAATAGGCTGCAATTTCGCGAATTGGGTGAGCGAATTTCAAAGAAGCAACGGTTGCGAATAATCGTCTTGCCAGTACTCGATCTTGTCTGCGAGAGCTTGTGTGAATCAGTTTCGTTTCGATGCCAAGAAACAGAGCGACTCGTTGGTCTAAAAACTTTAAATTGGCTTTTTTAGGGTGTTTGATCGGTTGCGCTGTTGGGTTCAGCTGACTTGGGATGCTGAGTACGTCATCTGCTTCGAGAGAGGCTGATTCGACATATCGATCAAAGGCTCGACGCGAACTTGTTTCGCTGCCTGCGAAGAGAGAAAGAATGGGTTGGGTGCTCAAAAAACTCATGTTCGCCTCTCTGGGATTCAGGTAGGCCGAATGGCTGCTCCAAGCATAGTTTTCTGCTCGGCGCACAAAACCCTGACGCACAGGCCAGAGATGCGTGTTGCGAACGGCTTCCAGAACACTGGAAGAGTGCAATAGACGGGATTCGAATCGATTCTGAAACAAGGGTCCGAAGCGTTTTTGATGTTGATTCATTCGAAGAGCGTGTCGAGTGTGAAGCCGTTGGATGGCGCGCGAGAGGGATAATTGGCCTGGAATCATCAAAAGCCTGATCTGTGTCGGATGAAGACAATAGGCCAATACCTCAACGGCCCGAGACCGCGCGAGCTCTTCCAGGGTATCCAAATACGAGTAGTAGTCTTGATCCAAGTAGAATAGATCGGCTACACCGCTTGGTCGAGCAAACACCCAATGCGGTTCGCCAATCCTGGTTAAGCGAGCCGTCCGTGACACACTTTTTGGTGAACGCTTAGGCTCTCATTGGCATTCATTGTCTTTTTTGTCGTCTGAGTTGCAACAACCCAAACGCGGGCTACAACATTGGCAACGCTTGCCGCACAGCATCAAGACACCGATCAGCCCCAAACACAGAGGCCATGCGATGTTGGATGCGCACTCAGGAATGATTCCGGCGTTACCAAGACCGATTGAAGCTGCCAGCCCGATCACCAGTAGGGCGGTGAGGGAATGACGGGGATACCGACACGATTTTTTTTCCATGAATTTACTCCTTTCGCACCCAGTATAACCGATTTAGAGAATAACGGCTAATGCCTGCCACAATATAAATTCCGAGAAGCCCAACGACTCCCAAGCTAATCGGATAATGCAAGCGAAACCACCAGGTTCCCGTCAACAGAATCAGAAGGGTGAGTGCGGTTTGTCGATTGAACTTCGATTTCTTAAAAGTCCAATACTCAACCGTGCTGATCATGAGAATTCCCATCAGGAGGATCAAATACAAGATCCATTCTGGGTGCTTCACAGGGGAACCTGCAAAAAGTTTCAAGTGAGCGACCAAAGAGGCCACCAAAACGGCAGCCGCTAAAGGGATCGGAAGGCCCATGAAAAATTCGCCGGCTTCTCCTTTTTCTCGAGCAGATATCACATTAAAACGGGCTAAACGGATGGCTCCGCAGGCGGCGTAGAAAAAAGCTCCCAAAAATCCCATCGGTCCTAGGGGCCAAAGAGCCCATTTGTAGACCAACAAAGCAGGTGCAACACCAAAACTGATCACGTCTGCCAAAGAATCGAGCTGCACTCCGAACTCGCTTTGCGTCTTGGTGATCCGCGCAACTCGGCCATCGCACGTGTCAAAAAAACCTGCAAAAAATACGGCGATACCGGCTTCGTAAAGACTTTCAGCGCTGTTGCCGGTCAAGCTGTGCAAAATGGCGTACATGCCACAAAAGATCGACGAAACGGTAAAAGCGTTCGGCAGAATGAAAAGCGCATTGCGCAGTTGAAAGCGCTGTTTAAATTGTTTCATGGTCGAGTCAGCCCGCAGGATTCGTACTGCTCAGCCTGCAAGGCATCGCACGTGCAAGAGCCGCTGTCCAAAATGGCTTGGCATCTTTCCCTATCTTCTGCTTTCGAAAACGCTTTGTGTTGGCTTCTCAAATCAAGATTTTTTTTGCAATTATTTCGCGCAGATTCATTTTTTTCACAATCGCAAATTTGTTTTGCGAGCTTTTTGCAGGGGCTACAGGCTGCGATGGAAAGAGCAAGCATCACGCAGAAAAATTTCATAGGTTTTCGCAGCATACAGAAATTGCTTGAGGGTGCAAAGTGGGTTATACCTACGAGTTATGAACCAACGGCTCGTTCAATTCCGAAAGCTTCTTGAGCAAAATCAGCTTTTGGCAGGACTGGTTCGTTCCACGGATGCTTACCTCAATGAGTATGTCTCCGCCGAGAAAAGCCGAAGAGCCTATGTGACCGGCTTTACCGGTTCAGCCGGCGATGCTTTGGTTTCCGCCGATCGGGCCATTTTATTCGTGGATGGCCGATACGAAATCCAGGCAGCCCAAGAGGCCATTGACTTTGAGGTGCGCGTGATTCCTTTGGGAAGCTCGATTGAAAGCGCCTGGCAAAAAGAGTTACGATCTTGGGGAGAAGGTCGAGTAGGGCTCGAAACAGATCGGATGTCCGTGACTCTTTTTGATCAGCTCAAAGGGATTGATTGGATCGAACTACCCGATTTTGGACCGAGTGTTGGCGGAGATTCGGAAGGTGAGCGCTGGAGCATTCCAGAGAGCATCTTTGGTGAATCGACGTTGCAAAAGCTGAAAAGAGCCGAGTCTTTTTTTCAAGATAACCCAATTGATGCGTTTTTGATCGGCCCATTGGATGAAATTGCGTGGCTTAGCAATCAGCGAGCTTTCGAATTTCCGTATCAAGCCGTTTTCTCCGCAAGAGCCTTGGCTTACCCGGACCGCTTGGATTGGGTTTCTAAGCCGATGTTTTTTCGCCAAGGCACACGCATTGGGCTGGATCCCGATCTTACACCCGAATCCGTTCGACGAGAGTTAGAACAAGCGGGTGCCAGAGTGGTGTTTCTAAAAAGCCCTTTTCAAGCGATGAAATCCGTGAAGAATCCTGCCGAGCTCAATCACATACGCAGCGCGATTGCTCGGGCTGATCGAGTGGTTGACGAAACACAACGCTGGATTTCGGAGCAAATGGAGCATGGCGCGGCTCTTAGCGAGAACGACGTGGATCAACACGTGCGGGAGCGATACAAAAAGTCTGGGGCCACGGGTCTTTCGTTTAAGCCCATTTGTGCCGCTGCAAAAAACGCAGCCCAGGTTCACTATGGTGTTCCGAGTCAGAACGAAAAATTGAATGCAGGAGATCTCTTTTTGCTCGATACCGGAGCGTATTACGAAGGGGGATACGCGACCGATTTGACTCGAACCTTCTTGCTCGGAGGGCGGTCGCAACTGGCAACGGAACTGCAGAAAAAAATCTTCACAACGGTTTTAAAAGCAGCCATTGCGGGCATGACCGCACGCTTTCCGATCGGGACGACCGGTGCTCAACTGGATGCATTGGTGCGAGATCCAATCTGGCGAGAAGGTTATACCTATCCCCATGGGACTGGACATGGGATCGGTGTGAATGTCCATGAAGCTCCTCCTCGCATTTCCCCAGCGAGTTCGTTTCCGATGGAAGAAAACCAGGTATTTTCTATCGAACCCGGAGTGTATATCGAGGGTTTCGGAGGCGTTCGCATTGAAAACCTTTGCACGGTGATTCGTGATTCAGAGCGATCAGGCTTTTTGAAAGTGATTCCGTTATCATTTTGCCCCTTGGATGATCGCTTGATTGACACAGGCTTATTAACCTCTTCTGAGATGACCTTCCTAACACATTATCAAAGCAAATTTCCGGTGCTACTATGATCGAACTTGAAACCATTGAAGCCTTAGTCTCGTTAATGATCACGGCCACGATTGTTGGCATCGTAGCTGCGCGTATGAAGGTGCCGTATACGGTATCGCTGGTCTTGGTCGGTTTAGGAATCAATGCGCTTCATGTGGTTCCCAACCTGAAGTTAACACCGGGCCTCTTATTAACCGTATTTTTACCGGCGCTTCTCTTCGAAGCCGCGATTCATTTTCCAGCTCATGAATTGAAGCAGTATTCTCCTACCATCGCGACTTTGGCGCTGCCCGGTATTTTGATTTCTGCCATTATCACGGCTTGGGTGCTTTCGGTTGGTTTTTCGACCTTGGGTTTTTCGCAGTCGGTCGGTTTTTTGTATTTTCTGCTTTTTGGTACCATCATTGCGGCAACCGATCCCGTATCGGTGATCAGCTTGTTGCGCCAGCTCGGAGTTGATCGAAAACTCTCCCTTTTGATTGAAGGCGAAAGCGTATTCAACGACGGGACGGCCATTGTTTTTTATCACGCCGTTCTGATTGCTTTGAATGTGGGTCATTTCGATTGGTCTGATAGCTTGTTTCAGCTGATTAGCTATTCGTTGGGCGGGATTTTTATTGGATCGATCTTGGGGCTGTTTGCGGGCTTTATCATTCCCATTGCTGAAGATCATCTGATTTCCATCGCGATTACGACGGTGACGGCTTACGGCTCTTACTTGCTTGCAGAGAGAGTTCACACATCGGGTATTTTAGCAACGGTGATGGCTGGGCTCTTTGTCGGGAACTTAGGCTCCCATAAGACTTTCAACGCCAATACTCGCGTCGCGGTTACCAGCTTCTGGGAATACGTCTCTTTCTTCATCACCAGCATCGTATTTTTGCTCATGGGTTTGGAAGTGAGTGTGCCGCTCTTGTTTAACAATGCAGGCGTGATTGCCGTTGCTTATATCGCCGTACTCGCGTCCCGTGCGGTATCCGTGTACATGGCTTTGCCCATTTTAAAAAGAATGGGGCAGCCGCTTGCGGTTAAAGAAGCGACGATTATTTGGTGGTCGGGTCTGCGAGGCGCTCTGTCGATGGTTCTGGTGCTTTCTTTGCCGGAAACCATCGCTTTTAAAGATACGCTGATCGCGATGACTTTTGGGGTCGTCGTTCTATCCGTTGTTTTTCAAGGCTCGACCATTCCATTGCTTTTGCGCTGGCTTAAATTGATGCCTGTTCGTACCGAGGCTGTCTCGTTTTTGAATACTCGCTTGGCGCGTTTAAAAGCCATTAAATCTCAACTTGAAACGGTGTCGAGACTGAGTTCGCAGGACTTACCAGCAGCCAAGGCTTTGATTGCTCGCTTACAAGCGGAACGCGTTGAAATTTTGAAAGATCTCGAAGAACGCCAGGAAGAAGCGAGCTTTCAAGAAGCGGCTGGGTTGCGGCTTGAAGCAATTAAGAAAGGTTTGAAGCAAATCGCCAAAATGTCTTACCGAGATTCCTTGGAGTCGAATCTTCTGACCGAGAAAGAAGCTGAAGAGCTCACGTTGCGCTTAGAATGAACGGCCTTCGAAGATAAAATCTTGGATGAACAAATCAGCGTCCAAGCACTCCAGAAGCTTGCTTTCGCATAGAGCTCGAGCGATGTTTGGGTTTGTCAGAGTGAAATCGGGATCGGTACGAGATCGCCGGATGATCTCTTTCATCAAAGTTTTCAAGGAGTTTTGAGGATTGTAGAACTGAATCCATTGTTCCAAGATCAGTGCGATGCGAGCTCCTTGGCGATATGGGAATGTCTGAAATTGATTCGACGTGTTGAAAAGATACTTGAGTTTAGCCAGGGGCATATTGGGCTCTAAAGGGTCTGGTTTGAAGTCGTTTTTCGAGATCTGGTGAGCGAAATATTCGGTCAATCCTTCAACAAACCAACGATTGTCAATGGCGTCTTGCCTGTCGAGATAGACGGGCTCATTGATTTGTAGCCCGTTCCATTGATGAAAATACTCGTGCGTTACCAAGGCATCAAATCGAGAGTCTAGTGCGCGATCCCGAATGATTCGGATTTGAAAGGCATTCAAATGGGCCGACCCTCCCTCTTGCTCCGAAGTTTCGGATTCAATCGCATGCATGACGGCAAGATGGTAGGGTTTCAGGGGTTCGTCCCACCACTCAGCAACTCGTCGCATGTTTTGATCAATGGCGGAAGAAAAATTCTGATCCGACTGAGTGAAGGAACCCTGCAAGGCGAGGACTCCAAAAGGAGCTCGGTGAATTCGCAGATTTCTTCCCCCCACAAAGAGCGATGCCGAGAGACTTTTGCAGCTTGAGACAATGTCTTGTGAAGATTCGCCTGCACCGTACGAGTTGGCAATCTGCCAATCTTCCGGCACGTTCCAAATGATCCGAATCGACTGAGTTTGGGTTCGGTTCACGCCGAAGCAGTTCAAGAAAGCGTCACCGGGGATTTGAAACCCGTCTGCATCGATTGAGGTGGTTCGAACCAAATCGCTTAAGCTAGATTTGGGTTGGACCCGATAACGATAAGGGAAACTCTTATTGCCTGGAAGAATTTCGTAAACAGTCGACTCGTTTGGATTGATCCGGAAGTAGGTCTTAAGCGATCGCGGTGAAGGGTGGATCTCAACGATAAAAGAGTTTGAATCCGGAGTTAGGCGGTAAACCGTTTGTTTTTGAGTTTCTGGTATGCAAGAGTTTAAAAACAAAAGTATAAAAAATAACAAAAACACAGATTTTAATTTATGAGTAGATAAAAAATGTCAAGCTCGTTGTTTGCCCGGCACGAATGCACCGGGCCGATGGTTTAAAGCTTGGAGCCGTTGTTCTTTAAGTAAGAAGCGACACCCGCTGCGCTTGGTTTCATGGCCTCGAGTCCTTTTTTCCAGCCAGCAGGGCAGACCTCTCCGAATTGCTCGGTGTGCTGAAGGGCATCGATTGTGCGCAGAGTTTCATCGACATTGCGGCCTAAGGGCAGGTCATTCAGGGTGGCGTGGCGAACAACCCCGGATTGATCGATGAGGAAAGTTCCTCTCAAAGCCACGGCGTCTTCGATTAAAACGCCATAGTCGCGAGAGATTTCTTTGGTGATGTCGGAGATAAGAGGGAAATGGATGTTTCCAATTCCGCCTTGTTCAAGGGCCGTTTGACGCCAGGCAAAATGGCTGAATTTCGAGTCAACCGAAACCCCTAAGATTTGTGTATTGCGTTCTTCAAATTCTTTGACTCGATGAGAAAAAGAGAGAATCTCGGAAGGACAGACGAATGTAAAATCCAGTGGGTAGAAAAATAGGCAAACGTATTTCTTGTCTTTGAAATCAGACAAAGCGATTTTTCCAAACTCTCCATTGGCCAAGACGGCTTCCGCGTTAAAGTCAGGGGCAGATTTTTGAATTAAGCTATACATGACAAATCTCCTTGTGTTGCAGCAGCGTTAACATGGATTTAGGTGAATTCCCATGGTCTGTCCGGGTTCAACAAAAGTAAGTCATTCCCTTGGCTCCGGAGGCAGTTCAGATGCCATTCTTCCACGTTCGCGGGAATGGCTGTTGAACCCGAACACCAGGTTGATGGAAGCCGCAAGTGAGCAGAGGCTTGGCAGGAGCGCGTCTACAGATCTTTCCAAACGTGGTCGACGATGTTTTTGGCTTTGGGAGCAAAGGCTAGACCAAGCGCTACAGCAGACTTACCGGAGAGCAGGTATTTTTGAGCGTACTGTTTTTGTTCGATCTGCTGGAGGGCTTCCTGGGCCGATTGACCCATCTTGAACTCCACGATGTAGGTGTGTGTTGGCGTTTGAAAAACCGCACCGATGCGGCCTATATTGGTTTTCTCTTCCGTCATGATGTCCGCGCCCATAAACTTGACCAACATGTAAAACACGGTTTGGTAGTAGCGTTCGAGCGGAATGTGCAGATCGTAGGGAATGTCGGCGAAGAATGATTTGAGGCATGAACAAAAACAGTCAAGATCGTTGGCTCTGAGAGCGTCTTTCAAATCTTCGGCCAGTGTTTGCCACGGAGCAAAGGATAGACTCCCTGTAAGGATAGGAGCCAATATTTTGATCATGGTTTCAGAAACTTCTTTGTTCGGGTAAGCCAAATGAAAGTTCTTGGTTCTTGGGTCGTAGTCTTGAATCGTTAAATAGCCAGTCTGAAAGAGCAAGGTGGGCAACTGAATTCGATCGAGGTCAAAAGTGCCTAAGTCTTCCTCGGATACAATGAGATTTTCCAAATCCAAGATAGGATAGTCTTTCTCTTGGATGAGCTTGATGAGAAAACTGGGAGTTCCGGTCTGTGACCAATGATTTTCAAAACGGCCAGAGAGTAAACATCGAATGACGGAGCAAGGATTATAAACCCGAGTAGGAAGGTGAGGCGAGAAACGGTATCCGTTGTACCAATCTTGCATGGATTGCATAAAATCGGCTTTTGAAAGAGTGTTTTGATGGATAGCTTGCTGGATGTGATCGGAGAAAAAGTGCTGCAGCTCTTCGAAAGTGAGGCCCAATAAAGTGGCTGCTCGGTCGCTGAGAGTCAAATCTGCGAGATTATTGAGTCCGGAAAAAATAGAAGTTTTGTTGAACTTGGTGACGCCGGTCAGAAAAACAAAGCGTAGATGAGAATCCAAAGCCTTGATCACTCCGTAAAAGGACTTGAGAATTGTTCGCATGGCTTCTGCAGCAGGTGGGTGGTCGATGTGAGCGAGGATGGGGGCGTCGTATTCGTCGATCAAAAGAACGACAGAGTTTTGCTTAGAGAGGGCTTCTACCAAGCCTGCAAGGCATTCTGCAGAGCTCAAATTGTCCTGTAAATGCACTCCAACTTCGACGGCTTTTTTCTGCAGGTTTCGAACCAAACGCCTTTCAAACTCTTCCGGGGAGCCTATGCCCATTTCGACCAGGCTGATGCGCAAGACGGGGTGTTTGGGCCAAGTATAGTCGCTCTGGCTGATCCATAGACCTTCGAACAGTTCTCGATGGCCTAGGAAAATTTGCTCGAAGGTCGAAATCAACAAGGTCTTTCCAAAACGCCTGGGCCTTGAGAGAAAGAAGTTTTCTCCTGAGCCGGTGAGGAGATGATAAAGCTGCCTGGTCTTGTCAACATAAACGCAGTTGCTTTGAATGAGCTTTGGAAAATCAGCCGTATTATCAGGAAGGCGCTTCACATAGCGGGTTTAGCTGGAGCGGGCGAAGATGTAAAGTGTGTGTCCGGGTTCAAGATACTTGAGACTGGAAAGGACTTTGATTTTGTGTTGTGTACCCAGATCTAAGGTTCTTGCTACTATTCTTGGATTGCTCCATGGCTTCGTTTCTTGCATGGATTGGGTTTCTTAAAGATCTTCTTCGTACCGTTTGTCGAGCGATTGGCTGATCGCACGAGAGGCGAACCATACAAGCAACGAAGTCAATAGTGGGAGCAGCAAAGCAAAATAGGTGAAACTTTGACAGATGAATACAGAGACAATCGATCCGGCAGCGAAAGAGACGAAAATTAAAATTCGCGAAAAATAAGCTCTCTGGCTCAGAACCCGTTCTTTCAGGTTTAGCTTTCCAAATAAGAGTCGAGCAGACTCCGAACCGATATCGGTACTCAAACCGGTCAAATGTGTCGTTCGAATGTGGCCCTTAGTCATGATTGTAAAACAGGCGTTCTGAAACCCGCAGAGGAAGGAGAGTGAGTAAAGCAGAAAAAAGTCTCGCGTGTGAACGAGATGTTCTCCAAAGAGTCCAAAAAATCCATTTTCACCCAATAAAGCGAAGAAAAGCAGCATAACTGGCAAAGCTAAAATAATCAGATCAAATCGAGGTTTTTCGCCGCGCTCGATGCGTGCAATGGTGAGAAGTCCCGCGATAAAAGCGCCTAATATAAAAACCATCGGAAATCCCAAAAGCTCCAAAGCAAATAGAGGGTGAGAGTGGGCCAAGGAAATCCCGATTTGACTCCCGAATCCGGTTATATGCGACACGTAACGGCCGCAGGAAAGAAACCCGAAGGCGTTTATAAAGCCGGCTTGAAATGCCAGCAGCCCCCATAGAAACACGTAAGGCTTTCGAGTGTATTCCTCTCGACTCAGTCGATGCATGGTTTTCCTTCGATCAGACGCTGCTGGGCTTGTGCGGGAACGGGTTTCATCCTGGGATGACTATATCTCTTGAACCAAATTTTGGCTACGTTACAAGCCACAATCCTAAGGCAATCGCAAAGTCGGATGTTTCAGGATGGATCTTCTCTTTCCCAATAGGAAAGCGCGTCTAATTTCTTGAACCCGGGCAGTTGCTTGACAATTTGACTCAAGAGCTTAGCATGACTCTACCGGTGCAACGGTCCAATCCGCTTGCTCAAATACCTTCGATTGAGTTAAGGCGGTTAATCCCATGAATGTTTCCGATCTGTGCTGAGGGTGTCTATGTCGAATGGATTTAATAAGAGAAGTTTAAGCCCTATCAACCTGTTGTTTATTTCGTTTACGGCTATTTTTGGATCCGGATGGTTGTTTGCACCGCTCTACGCTGCTCAAATCGCTGGACCGGGTTCTTTGTTGGCTTGGCTCTTAGGAGCTGTGATGGCTGCGGTGATTGGTGTCACCATCGCCGAGGTGATCTCTCGATTTCCGAAGGTCGGTGGATTGAATCGGGTGGCCTATTTGAGTCACGGAGAATGTTTGGCGTTTATCTTAACGGTTCTGAATTTGTTGGTTTTTATTATTTTACCGGCCTTGGAAGTTCGAGCCGTCTTACAGTATTTGTCTTCTCAGATACCAGGGCTTATCGGGCAGGGGGGAAATCTATCAGCGTCCGGTTACCTTCTCTCAATTCTTCTGTTGGCGCTGGCCAGTGTGGCGAATCTTTTTGGAACCCGCACGATGGCCTGGTTTACATCCGTTTCTGTGTTTTTTAAAATGCTAACACCCTGCTTGGTTTGTGCGAGTTTTATCTGGGCGGTACGGGAGACCAGTTTCACGCAAAGAGTCTCCTGGGTGGCGATGTTTGACACTCCTTGGGAATCGATTTTTCAGGCGATTGCAGTCAGTGGTATTATATTTTCCTACAACGGATTCAGCCAAGCGACCGTGTTTGGAGGGGAAGCTCAAAACCCCAAACGAGCGATCCCATTTGCTATTTTGGGTTCTCTTTTGATTTCTGCGGCCCTTTATATCTTGATTCAATACGCTTTTTTGGTGGCACTTCCCAGCACAACTCTTGCAAACGGCTGGAAACAACTTTCGTTCCCAGGAGCGGAGGGGCCTTTTTCCGGAGTCGCTGCTTTGCTTGGGCTGCATTGGCTGCTTGGCATGATTTACACAGATGCTGTCGTCTCACCCATGGGTACTGCGTTTGCGTATTCGAGTTCTGCGCCGCGGCTATTATACGCTTTATCCGAAAACCTGAACGCATGGGTATGGCTCAGAAGGCTAAACACTCGGGGAGTTCCGGTGGCTTCCATTGTGTTTAGTTTCGGGTTTCAGGCGCTGGCTTTTTGGATGCTTCCAAGCTTAAAAGCCATGATTGCTATTTTGGTAGCGGCTTTTATTTTATGCTATACGGTCGCTCCAGCCATTTTACTACGGATTCGTGCACAGCTGGGTGAACAGCCAGCGGTATTTAGAGTTCCGTTCTACCGTTTGACCTGTTTTCTCTCGATCTCTTTCTCAAATTTGATGGTGTTTGCCTGTGGTTGGGAAGCACTTCGAAATTTGGGATTGACTTGCGTCGCTTTGATCGGGATTTATTGGGGGGTGCGCAGGAAATCGGGTAAGAGCCTTTCGGAACAGATGATTGGCAGTGAGTGGTTTCTCTTTCAAGCATTCTGCATTGTATGGCTGAGCTTTCTGAAAGAAAAACAGTGCCTCTCTTTCTCGACGAGTGCGAGTTTGATTTTGGGCGTGAGTGCGGTTGCGCTGATCCTATCGCAGCTTCGAGCTCCTCCCATGGTAACGGGTGGCGAAGAATCGCTTGCTTAGGGGGAGGGCTCTAATTTGATTTTGTCTACAGATCGGTTCAAGCATTGACGATTTTTAGTGGAAAGTCTAGGAACAGAGAAAGTCGTTTTTTGAATGGCCTCGTCAATGAGAGGAGAGTGTTTATTTGTATGAATCAAATCTTCGTTTCTATTTTCTTTGTTTTTGCTTTATCCCCCAACTTGTTCGCTTGGAATCTGCTGGGATATCGCCCAGCTTGGTTGCAAGATGCTTACTCGGAAGTGGCTCGAATGGGTCGGCAAATTCGAGACAGCGTTCGAGAGGTAAAGCCCCTTTCGCTCGGTTCGGCTTGGGTGCCGCTCACTCGCATCGGTGACGACTACATCGCGCAAATGATCCAGCGGGACCAGCGCATGAAAGAGCTCCGACAAAAGATGCACAGGCTGCGTCAAATAGACAAAGCTTCGGAGGCTTCGGCCGCAGAAGAAGAGCTCTTGCGATTGATCGAGCTGGGGGCTTTGCCTGAGAAGCGTTCGAAGACAGGAGCTTTGAAGATTGGGCTGGAACTTCGAGATGCAACACCCGGCGAGTTGTCTTTGCCTGCCTCTCAAGCCAAGGATTCGGTACCGGGGCTACGGTTGGTTCCCGCCGGTGGCCCACCGCCTCAACCAGAGCCTTTGCCGACAGGCGTGCGTAACGACTTACCCAATCCTTGGATTCCTTGGGGAATCAGCGAACGCGTCTTTAAGAACAAAACGCTTGTTTCAAACGCTACCTACGCCAAGGCGGAAGTACTTCCTACCGATCCGGAGTGGCGTTTTATTTGGCGTTGCTTTTATCACGACAAGCCGACCAGATGGGGCCTTTCGCGAGTGTATTGTATTCATAATCGAGACCAAACCGGCGCTTTTGAAATGAACCTGGCTCGCCTTGAAACAGATGCCAGCGCGTTTAGGTCAACTTGGGACACGGAGCCTCGGGCAGATCAGCGCGTGGTTGCGATCAATCGTTGGAATCAAGCTGTAGCGCCTTTTTCGCCTTTTCAAACC
>JAECQY010000011.1 GCA_016000045.1 Myxococcaceae bacterium
CATACAATCCATGCGAACCACCGAACACCCACATCCACAAACATACAATCCATGCGAGCTACCACGTCCCCAAACACACGATGAGATACAAATCATGGAACCACAACGATCGGATGTATTTTCTCTAACCCAGCCCAGCGTCTGTTGCTTTCAGCAACCTCCTCTGGCTGGGCTGTGGCACCTAAGCCCCTCACGGGGCATTATCAGCCGAGATCGGCTGATGGAGAATACGCCATCACTGCGGCTGCCATGATTCGGATTGTATCGAATCAGGCTGGATGGATCGATTTGGGACGCCCTGTATTCGCCTGGGCCGGCTTGAGCCGGCCCTTAAAACCATGGAACGGCAACGCTCTCCCGAACACGGTTCGGGGTAGAGGAAATCCTTTATAAATCAAAGCACGAGGTGATTGATTAAAAATAAAAAGTAAAAAAATCCCGTCTTCAACGCACGCAGCGAACATAGCCTGTACCGCCGATGCTAACCGTGTTGACGCTGCCATTACTGAAATCCACGCTCCACGCATTGGACGGGGACGGTTGATAAACAGTCGACGACCAAAAATAGTTCGCTGGCGTTCCCGGAAAAGCCGTCAGATCAATGGTGGCTCCTGAACTCACAGTCACGTCGACTAAAGTAGAAAGCTCCTTGATGGTCGGCATCCGCCAAGAGCCAGCGGCTTGACTCCCAATGACCAACTGAGCGCAATAGGCCTGCGCCGAACCGGCCGCAGCCGATGCGCTCCAAGTTCCTGTGCTATAAGCTCGCTGCCAAATAAGACCTGTCACGGTATCTTTGACCTGGGTGCTTCCGGCTGTCAGTGTCGATCCGGTTTCGTCCGTATAGCGACCCACCGGTGCACTCCCAAGCAAGCTTTGCGCCAAAAGAACCAGCATCATGGCCACGCTAAGATTTATTTTTAATGGCATCCTCATTTCCTTTTCGTTGAGGCTTCAACCAACGCACCAACGCGCGGGCTCGAATTCGCCCAAACGGAGTTGGCATTTCCAAGGCCAGAGCCACTGGCAACCCTTTTTGAAACGCTACATCCAACAGGCTTTGTAAACGCCGATACAAAACGCCCACGCGAAGCCGTCGACCTTTTCGATGATTAGGAGTGGGTAACCCCAAGCGTTCCCGATCTTGAAAGCGAGGAACTTCTGCGTAGCGACCTACCTTGACCACTAAAACACTTTTTTTGAGACCTTCCTGCAAACGATCCACCTGATCACGCCAACAAGCATCTATCTTAAAAAATGGAAAGCGCGGTTCAAAGCCCAGCGGAGACTTAAAATGAAACCGAGAAATCGTATGTTTTTGCCAAAGCCGCTTCAAGGCCGAACGACTGTCTGAGTGCACCAGGTGCCCATGATAGCTCATCCAAGTCGCTCGCAAGCGTTTAACTGCCTCCGATTGAATGGGCCAAGAGTCAAAACCTCTTAAACGTGAGCCCCGTAAAGGCTCCTCCAACTCTGCGAGGCGACGATCGGCCTGCTGTAAAACGCGGCGGCGCGAAAGAACGTAGTTAGGCCGAACGATATAGCCGACAAAGTCAACTCCCTCGCTCACCGGCCGCACAAGGGCGTCTTCATGTGCCACAAGATGCAGGCGTTCTGCTAAAAACTTTCGAATGGATTCTTCCAAAGAACGAAGCTTTTGAGCCGATAAATCTAAGATCACCCAGTCGTCCACGTAGCGCACATAGTGTCGTACTCCTAACGTACATTTCACAAACTGATCTAAGGCGTTTAGATACACGTTGCCAAAGAATTGGCTTGTCAAGTTGCCAATCGGCAACCCTCGATCGGGGCCTGAAGCGCCTAAACGCTTGTGCTGTGGAACGCGTTCAAAACGTTCTCGAGGCCCTACTCGTTGAGCCAAAGGAACTGGATCGTGATTCACAATTGTTCGAACCAAGGATCGAATGGATTCTGCATGTTCCATCGAACCCAGCTTTTTATCTAACAGACTCAGAAGCGTCGGCCGATGAATTGATGGAAAAAAAGCACGAACGTCCATTTTTAAAGCGTAGGCGCGTACTTTTCCTCCACGAGTCAGATGACGCATCTTTTGCTGAAGAGCATGCATGGCCGCGTGCGTACCCTTTCCAACGCGGCAGGCATAAGAGTCTGAAATAAAACTTTTCTCAAAAATCGGCTCCAGTTGAGCATGAAGCAGGTGATGAACCACTCGGTCTCTAAAGTCAGCAGCGTGTATCTCGCGATACTTGGGGCGGTCGGTCACAAACACCGTTCCGGGACCCGGAAGGTATCCTGAGTGAAGGCGTTTGGTTAAATCAAACACTCTCTCTCCATAGCGCATTCGAAACAAAATGGCATCGAGCCTCCCACGCTTGCGTTTCATGCAAGCCTGAGCGGCACGGTGCACATCCTCATACGAAGGCCATGAACTCATACTTTTGTTTCTCCCATCTTCAACGCACGCAGCGAACATAGTTTGTATTGCTGATGTTATTCGTGTTGACGTTGCCATTATTGAAATTCACGTTCCACGCATTGGACGGGGACGCCATTCGTTCGCGTGAGTTGCTTTTGCGCAGAGGTTTTTGAACAACCTCTGCTAGCCACACGGTGTCTTGTCAACAAGCGAACCGTTTGGCGCTTTTTTTTGCCAAGAACCCGGGTTCCTGGCGAACCCACCGCACGGGATCGAATAAGCACGCCCTTTTTCATACCGACTTTTGCAAACCGGCACTGGAAGGTTCTGGCTTTGACATTTTCAGTTTCTTCCGCCAACCCACTGCCTGCCGAGTTAAGTCTATCACCTGCTTCATGATCAACATAAATTCATTAAACGACGAAAATGCTTTTACCTCCTTGCCCACATTCATTAATAGCCTCATTGTCTCAACTTCTTCACAAAGCCTTGTCACTTTCTGTACGCGCTCCTCCGGCCGCATCGCTTCGCTGATGAGAATTAGAACGCTCAGCGCTTGATTTCGTAACTGCGTCCCTAATACGTAGCGATGGTATTGAGGAAATCCACGAACTACTAAATCCAATTTAACCACCAAGTCAATTGCCGTTCGATAGATCGGCAAACTTTCGTAATAACTCTTATCCACTCTTTCTCCCTTCGGTTCTTAGTAAAAAGTAAAAAATCCCGTCTTCAACGCACGCAGCGAACATAGCCTGCACCGCTGATGCTACCCGTGCCGACGTGGCCAGCATCGAAATACACGCGCCACGCAACGGACGGGGACGGCGCATAGACCGTTGAGGTCCAGTAAGAACTAGATTGCGTCCCAGGAAAGGTCGTTGTGTCAATCGAAGGGCTGCTGGTCGTGTAGTCCACCAAGGTCTGCAGTTCAATGCGTGTTGGTAGGCGCCAATGGTTGAATCCACCGGTTGCTTGGCTCGCACAATAAGCCTGAGCCGATCCAGCGGCTGCAAAAGCGCTCCAAGGATAAGCGCCCGTGCTCCCCGTCTGTTGCCAACGTAGGCCAGTATACGAATCTGTCACAACGCCATTCGACACGGAATAGCGTCCACCTTGATTCGCTAGGTTGGCGTATACCCCTATGATTTGAGCCCATTGAGACCACTCTGAGCCTTGAGGGATCGTACAACTTAACGATGGGCTCAGGCTGAGAGTTGAGCTTGAAGAAAGTGGTAGACTCAGTGATAGACTCTCGGTCAGACTATTCGTCCAAGAATTTCCAGGACTTAAGCTACTGGAAACACTCAAATCGTGCGAATCACTTTGGCTCAAACGAAGGGTCCGACTCTTTGTTCGCGTTGACGGAGCCGAGAAAGACCCGGTTTCACTCTGAGCGATCGTTAGGCTCGGCTTCGTGAGCGTATCGCTGCTAGACACACTGCAAGTTAAAGTACTGGACTCACTCAAATAACCCGAGTCACTTTGGCTCAAACGAGGGGTCCCACTCTTTGTTCGCGTTGACGAAGCCAAAAAAGACTCGGTTTCATTCTGAGCCCTCGTTGGACTCAGCTTCGTGAGAGTATTGCTGCTAGACACACTGCAGGTTGCGGTACGAGGGTAAGCCAGCATCGCGAAGTTTTCATCATACACACTCGTTTTACCCGTCCAGTCGGCGTAAATATTCAAAAGCACAATATGGCTTCGGGTGATTTCAGACGCGTGACCCTCAGGCAAACGGGTCTGATTCGCGAAAAAGGGCACCATAGCCCCCTCCGACGAACTGATATTGCAGCTCACTCGCTCTAACATCGTGTTCAGATACAGCGAACAGTTAGCCACAAAAGTCCCGGTATAGTCCGGCTGCGCTTTGATTTGAGGCGATAGAGCTTCTAAAACGCCCCGAACACCCTGCCCGGACAGCACTTCCGCGTCAACCTGAGTCAACGAGCGATTCTCAAACAATTGCGCCCAAGGGTCTGGAATCGTGTTGTTAACCCAAGTAAGGTTCATTTGGACAGCCCAACTCGAGAAAGCCATAAACCCAAAACACCCCAAAAACAGGATTTTACAACGCATTTCTTTCTCCCGTGGAATCCAAACCCAAAGCTTGCGAGATCTCTTCTGCCAGATTTAACTTGCCGTTGATTTGCGTTCTTTGAAGCTCGTAGTGTTCAGACGTACTCCGCCTTGTAAATGGCAATTCTAAGGGCTCCGGTATTTCTCGAATCGTCGGCTTTTCAAATGATAGCTTTAAAGGTTTCGGCAGGGCTTGAATGGCTGGAATCGTGCTCGTGGAGCTGCTGGCAGAACTGGATCTCGAAGAACTCCGGGATTCTAGTTCCACGCCTCCTGAGAGGCCCAACAAATCCAATGGCAAATCCATAGAAGGCTCCTCGAGGAGGGGCTTCGTCAATGAAGCAGGCTCGGGCAGAGGCTTTTTGACGAACACGCCATCGTACACGTTTTTGACTCGCAGGCCAATATCAAACAAGGTCTTCACCATCATCAAGTATTCGGTCGCCACCACAACCCATTGCGTGACGGATCGAACTTGTTGCTGCGTTTCCTCGGAAGCTGCAACAGAAGCAATCGCTTGCGTGGTCAGCGCTAAAGCTTGCAAGCCAGCTATGCCGCTAAAGAAATATTGGACATGGGGGTTGCGATTCGGACGTAGCCCAATTTGACTGAGCGCATACGCATCGTACACCCCTGCCGCAACCCACAAAAGCCGGCTGCAATCGGCTTGCAGAGACTGATACGATTTGAGAACCCCCACCGTAACGGAAGTGAAAAGCTCCGCGATAATATAGCCTTGGCGCGCCGGACCATAGGTATCAAAAAGCTCGCCATATCGATCAACCCAACCGCTGCCTGGCCAAACATCGACCCACTCTCGCTCTTCGATTTCCCAGTGCGCCCTAAAGAACCAGGGCAAGGTAGGCACTCCGGCCGCACCGACTCCCACCAAGGTTGCGATCAGCGAACAAGCGCCAAGGGTTTTTTGAGAAGCATCTCCTTGCCGCATGAGCGAGACCGAAGAGGTCGTAGTCGGAGAGATCAAGAATAAAACGGGCAAGATCAAGCTGCCCGGCAGATGAGCTTGGAAAACTCCGATCCGATAAGCAACGGCTCCCCAAACACTTGAAATGCCGAGCAACAGCGCCCAGTTCCCTAAAACGGCTCCTGCATGGTACTGCAGATCATCCGAACCCAGCGCGATCCGGGTCGGGCTGTCCTGCCAATCCAAAGCTCCTGTCTGTGCAGGCAAACGATCATCGCAGGCCAGAATGCCGAGCGTCAAACCTGTCCGAGCATTTTGAGCGACTTGAGTCAGCCCTACGGCCGTCACGGTGCCCAGCAAAGTCGAAACCGCAGCCCCCGTTTTGGCCGATTCTGTCACCTGCGGAGGAATGGCAGGCGGTGGTAAATCCAAGTGATTTCGAGCAACCACCTCCCACATGGGAAAAGGCTCTGCACAAGGCAGTGGTTCAGCCAGAGAATAGGCAACCTGTAGGCTGGCCAATGCAGAGAAAAAGAGGCCGTATTTCATTCCATAATCCCATTCGAGCAATCAATGGGGGGTTTTTAGCATCTGAAAGACTCGAGTGCAAGTTGAGGCAAACTTCGAAGTCTCATCGCCCTGCCGTTCTCAGGCCTATTAAGCCCGGATACTCGATTGATTAATCGGCGCAAGCATGAGAGAATAAGGCCCTATGCGCTACGCGATTGGCATCGATGACTTTAAGCAACTCAGAACTTCGCTGGATGACACAGGAACCCCGCTTTTCTATTGTGATAAAAGTCTTTTTATTCGCGACGTCATCCGAGACGGCTCTGCGGTTCTTTTACTGCCCAGACCCCGGCGTTTTGGCAAATCGTTGAACCTCTCCATGCTCAAGTATTTTATGGGCAGCGAAGAACCTTTGTTTGACGGCCTAGCGATCGAACAATATCCCGAGATTTTAGCCGGCTGGCGCGGTAAATTCCCCGTGGTCATGTTAGGGTTCAAGGGCCTCAAAGCCGACACCTTTGAAAATTTACAAGCTTCTTTGAAGACCTGCATACTCGATTGCTTCGAACAGTTTGCTTATTTGAGTGACTCTAAAGAATTGAGCGACTTGCAGCATCGGAAACTAGCTCCCTTCTTGAATGGGAGTTTGGATGCCATTCAGCTGACGAATTCACTGAAATATCTGACGGAGTTTTTGGAAAAGCACCACGGTCAAAAAGTCTGGGTGCTGATCGACGAGTACGACACGCCCTTGCAACATGCGTACTTAAATGGGTTTTTTCCGGAAGCGGTGGCGTTGTTTAAGCAAGTCCTGGGAGCGGTCCTCAAATCCAATACGTCTTTATACAAGGCGGTGATCACCGGCATTACGCGGATTTCCAAAGAAAGCTTGTTTTCAGACCTGAATAACATTCGAGTTTATGACATTACCCAAAACGCTTATGCAAATTATTTTGGCTTTACGGAAGAAGAAGTAGAAGCCGTTTGTCCATCGGAGCATTTGTCGGAGCTGAAATCCTGGTACAACGGTTATTCGTTTGGGAAGAACCGCCTGACCATCTATAATCCTTGGTCAGTCTTAAACTTCTTGAGCAACGATTTTGATTTAAAGCCCTATTGGATCAACACGTCTGGGAATGATTTGATCCAAGATTGCTTAACGGCCGATAAATTGCCGGATGTACACAAACTCATCCAACGGGAGAGTATCGGTATTCCCCTTGAGCCATACACGGTCATGAGCGACCTGAGAGAAAACGCTTATTCGTTTTGGAATCTATTGTTTATTTCGGGTTACTTAACGCTGGATGCGGAAGGCAAGATGATGATCCCGAACCGAGAGGTGACCTATTTCTTTGAAAAGACGGTGACTGCTTGGTTTGGGGGTAGGCAAAAAGAGCGTTTCTTAAACGAACTCTTAGAAGATTTGATTTGGGGAAATGCTCTTGAGCTGCAAAGTAAATTGCAACAGTTGATTTTGGAAACCCTGAGTTTCCATGATGTCACCGAACGCAAACAAGAATCGTTTTACCACGGTTTCTTGCTAGGCATGACGCTGGGTCTGCGGGGCCGTTACATCGTCAAGTCGAATCGAGAAAGCGGCTACGGGCGTTATGACTTGGGGTTGTACCCCCTAAACCCTCAGAAAGACCCAGGGATTTTGATCGAAGTCAAAATGGGCCTAGAGGCCTCGGCAGGCTTAGAGCAGATTGAAGAGAAAGCCTACTATCAAGACTTACAAACGGCCGGTTGTTCCAAGATCCAGACTTACTCGATTGCGTTCGATGGCAAACGCGTGAGCAGTTTGTACGCATGCAAAGGCAGCGATAGAGTGTTGCACCCACTCCAGAGTTAATTTGAGCCTGAGGGCCTGTCAATCAAACTCGATTGTGCTAGACTTCGAGCCTACTATGTTCGGTCGCATTCTGGATGGAAAACGCATTGCAGAGTTTCATTTGCTGGAGCTTAAAAGTCGAATTGGCTCTGCGCCACAAAAACCCTGCCTCTGCGTGATTCGCGTTGGAAATAACCCTGCTTCCGAAGTCTATGTGGCTCGAAAAGTCAAAGCAGCCTTAGCTGTTGGCATTGAAAGTCGATCCATCCATCTTTCCGAATCGTCGTCTCAGGCCGATTTGATTCAAGAAATCAGCCTGGCCAACCAAGACTCGTCGATTCACGGCATTCTCGTCCAACTGCCCTTGCCGTCTCATCTATCCACCCAAACCATCCTTCAATCCATCAACCCACTCAAAGATGTAGACGGATTTCATCCAGAAAATTTTGGACTTCTCTCCCTGGGAGCTCCGCGTTTTGTGCCTTGCACTCCCAAAGGGTGCCTGGAACTTCTGAAAGCCATTCCGGTCGATTTACTCGGCAAACACGCCGTGGTGGTTGGCCGCAGCAACATTGTTGGCAAACCCATGGCTCAACTCCTTCTGAATTCGCAAGCGACGGTCACTGTTTGTCACAAAAATACGCTTAATCTCGCGTATTTTACCTCTCAAGCCGATGTCTTGATCGTGGCTTCGGGTGTGCCAGGCCTGATCGGGCCAAACCATGTTAAAGAGGGTGCGATTGTTCTCGACGTTGGTATCAACCGCCTCTCAGATGGAAAACTGGTAGGCGATGTGCATACGGAGCAAGTTCTGCCAAAAGTTTCCTGGATAACACCCGTACCGGGCGGTGTAGGTCCGATGACCGTCGCCATGCTGATGGAAAATACGTTTCGAGCCAGCCAGTTATAGAGCTTGATTTTCCCAGAGCTTTACCCCACCCGTAAGCCCAGCAATGTTATGAGCCAGGATGACGTTGGGAGGCAGCTCAAAAGACACATTTTCCGCATTTCCTCCACCGATGTAGAGGCGGTCAAAATTGAAGATGGCGCTCAGCAAAACAATGGCCTCATGCAAATACTTGTTCCATTTCTTAACTCCGTGTTTCTCGAGAGCCTTTTTCCCCAGGCACTGCTCGTAAGTCTTCTCACCTCGAAAGGGGTGATGGCCCAACTCGAGATTGGGAATTAACACACCATTCATAAACAGAGCGGCTCCCATGCCCGTGCCCAAGGTGATGACCATCTCAAACCCTTTGCCGGAGACCAAACCATAGCCCTGAATATCTGCGTCATTGGCCACTCGTGCGGGCTTATGAGTCAATTTTTCCACTTCACTTTGCAAAGGAAAACCGACCCAGTCTCCATCTAAATTAGGAGCCGTTCGCACAATGCCCGACTGAATCACCCCTGGAAAACCAACCGATACGCGATCATAGCCAGCCTGCATGCGAAATAGCTTTTTCAGGCACTGCCAAACAGCTTCTGGGGTCGCTGGCCTGGGAGTTGCGGTTCGAGTCCGCTCGGAAACGGCCTCGCCTTTGGAATCAATTTGCATCATTTTGATGCCGCTCCCACCAATATCAACAGCCAGTGTCCGGGTCATCTGCCTAGGCTATCATAAATTTGTGTCTTACTCCATTTCTTGATACACCGAAGTGTATGCAGGAAAAGCGCATCGGTATTTTAAACGCTCAAACCACCATTAATACACTCAGAACCTTGGCCATGGACGCCGTTCAAAAAGCCAACTCCGGGCACCCAGGAACGCCCATGGCGCTGGCTCCTGTTGCCTACTCTCTTTGGCAATATTGCTTGCAATACGACCCCGCCAACCCTACCTGGATCAATCGAGATCGATTTGTCCTATCCAACGGACACGCTTCCATGCTCCTCTATGGCCTCCTGTATCTTGCCCAGGTTAAAGGCAGCGTTCGCTTGGAAGACATCCAACAATTTCGGCAATTGGGCAGCCGATGCCCCGGGCACCCGGAGTACCTTCACACGGCAGGCGTGGAAGTCACCACCGGCCCCTTAGGTCAAGGGCTCGCCAACAGCGTAGGCATGGCCTTAGCAGCGCAGTGGAAAGCCGCGCGTTACAATAAGGCCGATTTCGAGCTCTTTAACTACCAAGTTTATGCAATTTGTGGCGATGGCTGCCTCATGGAAGGCATCAGCAGCGAAGCGGCTTCCCTCGCCGGTCACTTGCAACTTCCAAACTTGTGTTGGATTTACGATAACAACCACATCACCATCGAAGGCTCCACGAATCTCGCTTTTACGGAAGACGTCCAAAAGCGATTTGAATCGTACGGTTGGGTGGTTCGACACGTCGCGGACGCGAATAACCTGGAAGCTCTTCACCACAGCTTGACTCAAATCCGAAACGAAACGAAACCTTGTTTGCTGATCGTTGACAGCCAAATTGGCTACGGCGCTCCGCACAAGCAAAATACCGCGGCGGCTCACGGAGAGCCTTTGGGTCAAGAAGAAATCAAACTGACCAAAAAAGCTTACGGTTGGCCCGAGGAAGGCGCCTTTGAAGTTCCGAAAGAGGCTTTAGACGATTTTGCTCAAGGGCTCGGGGCCCGAGGACACGCTCAAACACAGGCCTGGGACGCGCTCAGAAGCGCCTACGCAAAAACATATCCCGAATTGGCTACCGAACTAAGCCTTTTGGAAAACCAGCAACTTCCAGCCGACTGGGATGCCAACTTGCCCATTTTTCCAGCCGATTCCCAAGGAATGGCAGGCCGCGCAGCGTCTTCGAAGGTTTTGAACGCCATCGCAAAACAAATACCTTGGTTTTTGGGCGGTTCTGCGGATTTAGCGCCTTCCACCAAGACTTGGATCGAAGCCAGTTCGCCCATCAGCACCGGTGCCTTTGAAGGTCGAAATCTTCATTTTGGAATCCGAGAGCACGCCATGGGCGCTATCCTCAATGGGCTCGCACTCTCACACCTCTTGCCCTACGGGTCGACGTTCTTTACTTTCAGCGACTATCTGAAACCCAGTTTAAGACTCTCTGCACTGATGGGCCTGCCAGTCACCTATGTGTTTACGCACGATTCGATTGGCGTTGGAGAAGACGGCCCCACGCATCAGCCGATTGAGCACCTCATGGCTCTTCGAGCCATCCCCGGATTTACGGTTTTAAGACCCGCCGATGCGAACGAAGTGACCGAGGCCTGGCGCTCTATTTTGAGCGCGAGAGCCCCCACTGCCATCATTTTGACGCGACAAAATTTGCCTACACTGGATCGCTGCCGCTACGCCCCTGCCACTGGAGTTTCGCAAGGAGCCTATGTCTTAGCAGACTCCGAGAACCCACAAGTCATTTTGATGGGGACAGGCAGTGAAGTCTCTTTGTGCATTCAAGCCTTTGAAATACTCAAAACACAAGGGATCTCATCTCGGGTTGTCAGCATGCCCTCCTGGGAAATCTTTGCCCGGCAACCCGCTGAGTATCGAGAATCAGTATTCCCGAGCGCTTTAAGAGCACGCGTTGCGGTGGAAGCCGGCGCCACTTTAGGCTGGGAGCGCTATGTCGGTTTAGACGGAGCCATCTTAGGGATGCACGATTTTGGACAATCGGCTCCTGCTGACGTTTTGCAATCGCATTTTGGATTTACAGCCTCAAACATCGTGGAGCTTGCTCATGAGCAAATACGGAAACCTCGCCATCGCCTCTGATCACGCAGGATACCAACTCAAAGAACAGTTGATTGGCTTTTTGGCCAACGATGCTCATATTCTAGACCTCGGAACGGATCACACCGATGCCGTGGATTACCCCGATTTTGCCCTTAAATTGGGAAAAGCCATCCACGAAGAAAAAGCGCGTCGAGGTATTTTGATTTGTGGAAGCGGCGTCGGTGCTTCGATGGCAGCCAATAAGATCTCAGGCATTCGAGCCGGTCTTTGCCACGATACTTACTCCGCACATCAGGGGGTTGAGCACGATCACATGAATGTACTGGTTTTGGGTGCTCGCGTGATTGGCCTTGAGCTTGCGAAGGAAGTGGTCACGAGATTTTTGAATGCCACCGAATCGCAAGATGAACGGCATTTAAGAAGGCTTCAAAAAATGACTCAATTAGAGAATCCAACTTAAAAAGGCGAAAGCGTTTAAAATCCCGTTCCTGTCTCTTTCCAGGGATTCTTGAGCGGCTGCAACATTTTCTTCAAAAATGGAATATGAGGCTCGGTTTCAGCGCGTCCATGCTGAATGGCTCGCAGCAAGTCTTGAGGAGATGGAACGACCTTCATGGGCGATAACACCCGATGATACGCAATGACACAATCGGAGGCTTCGTACCCTTCTTTGCTGGTCTCAGCCGCGATCGCCATCATCGGAAGAAACATCCAATGACGCTTCCAATTCGGTGAAAACCCGTCCAGACTCAAGACAAAAGGATCCACCAACGAACGCCTGGCTTCCGCGGCTGGGAGATTGTCTGAAAACCCGCCATCCATCAAACGACTCACACCATGTTGGCGCATCATCTCACGCACCAAAGAAAGCATCGAAGCATCCTGAGGACATACCTCGTAGTGAAAAAGCCCTGGAACGGCGGCCGAGAATCCAACGGCGTCCAATACATCAAATTCGGCCGTCAGCTCATCGCCTCCCAAGTAAATCGCCTTCAGAGGCCGCTTAGCAAATTGAACCAGTGCTTTAACCAAGCTGGACTTTCGATTTCTGAGGGCTCGCTCTGGGTTAAACCACGGAACATCTAGGCCTCTCCATTGCGAATCCGCGATCCCGGAAACAGCCACACGCAGGGGAATCGGCAGTTCTTTCAAAGCGAGAGTCCGCGGCTCTTGAGGCGATCGAAACGGTTCTCTCAAAACGTCTAAATTAAGCCGAAACGTCGCCGGAAAACCGAATTGGCTTCCCTCTAAAGTAGGAGAGATGAGACGATTCCATTGCAATCGACTCCCCATTCGTTTCATCTCTTCGAGATCAAACGAACGACGAAATGCTCGATAAAGGCCTAGGATAGCTCCCATCGAACTGCCTGCAATGGCATCCGGCCGAATCCCGGCTTCTTCCAAAGCCGCAAAAGCCCCGATGAAAACATAAGACGTCCCACCTCCGCCCGACAGCGCCAACCCCAATGGCCGTGTCTGAACCGCGGCGTCGAGCGAAGTTTCGGACATTCGCCCCCGATACAACAAAAGCAAACGCTCTCGCTCAGCGCTCAGAAGCGATTGGATTTGCCCAATCTGCCGTCCCCGAATCAGCGTTTCATAGAGGCGTGTACGAAACAGATCGGTCGCCGTTCCGATTGGGACCCAGCCACCGTCCCAAACTTGAGAGACCCGAGCCAAGGAAAGAGCCCACCGCAAAATAGCCTCTTCTGCATCGGTAATTCGGTAAACACCCTGGAGTTGTTCTCGAACAATTTGACATTCTAGATGGGCGAGCTGCTTGATAAAAGCCCTATTGTCTGTGGACACCGCTTGGTTATAACGAACTTTGACTCATCATGACAACCCTCTCTTTTCTTTCCTTTCTTGACTTAAGGGCTCTGAAAGGTCCAAACCGGGGTATGCGTTATTCGATCCCAGAAGGTTATTGGCGCTTTGTCGGCCGATACGAATCTGGCTTCATCGCGGATGAACGTATCTTAAACCCCGAGCAACAAGAACGCTTTCTTCCATACAGCCCTAAACCAACCGTTCTTCGAGAAGGGCCTTTTATTCTGTTGGATGACCCGGAACTCTCAACCGCAGAAGGTTTCATTGCTTACACCGGAAAAGAGGCTTATTGGCTAAATTTAAGCCAAGGGCTCAAGCAGTCCTTGAAGTCTCAAGATTTAATTGTTATCGGAAACACAACCTTGGAAGTTTTATAAATCATGTCTCAAATGTCACTTTTCGAAAGCCTTTCAACCTCGAATTCGCCCGCACAAACGAGCCTCCCTTGGACTGATTTGCCCTTTTTGGTGGTCGATACCGAAACAACTGGGCTCGACCGAAATCAAAATCGCGTGATTGAGATTGCCTGGGTTTTCTTTGACAGCCGTCAAGAAATTCATGGAGAGGCTCGCTTTTGTCAGATTGATGAACCCGTTCCGGAACTCATCACCGGTCTGACCGGGATCAGCACCGACATGCTCACAGATCAACCCTACTTTGCGCAGCATGTGGATGATTTTCTCGAATTTGCCTCGAAAGCCGCTTACATCGTCGCTTACAACGCAAGCTTTGATCGCGAATTTTTGGAAGCCGAATTTCGAAGAGCCAACCGCGAACTTCCGGCTTTCACCTGGGTGGATCCTTGTGTCTTTATTCGTGAATTTGACCGATATCAAAAGGGCAAAAAATTAACCGACGCCGCTTTACGCTGGGGGGTTCGTTTGGACGGTGCTCATCGCGCGCTAGCCGATGCTAAAGCAGCTGGGCATCTTTTGCTGAAACTCATGCCTCGTTTAAAAGCGAACTCCTTATCGGAGCTCATCACTTTGCAAAACGCCTGGCAAATCGATCAAGAGCGACAATACCAAGCTTACGCGGCTCGAAAAGCAAAATAGCCGTCCGAAGATACGCGTCCAAGAATGGTGTTTTTTCAGCATTGCAAACTCGGACTTTTGTCGATTGCTTAATCGGCCGAGGCATGAGAGAATGAGCCTCTATGCGTTATGCGATTGGCATCGATGATTTTCAGCAACTGAGAACTTCGCTGGATGATACCGGAACCCCGCTTTTTTACTGCGATAAAAGCCTTTTTATTCGCGACGTCATCCGAGACGGTTCTTCGGTTCTTCTATTGCCCAGACCCCGACGTTTTGGGAAGTCGTTGAACCTCTCCATGCTCAAGTATTTTATGGGCAGTGATGAGCCTTTGTTTGAGGGTCTTGCCATTGAGCAGTACCCAGAAATTTTGGCAGGGTGGCGCGGTAAATTCCCGGTGGTGACGCTAGGATTTAAAGGCTTAAAAGCAGATACTTTTGGCGATCTGCAGGCTTCTTTAAAAGGATTGATTGCAAGCTGTTTTAGAGACTACGAGTACTTGACGGAGTCTGTTCAACTGTCTGATCTGAGCAAAAAAAGCATCTTGCCGTATTTTAGCCGCGACTTTCCCACCATCGATCTAGGCCCTTCCTTGATGCATCTCACCAAGCTTCTTGAGAAACACCACGGTCAAAAAGTTTGGGTGCTGATCGATGAGTATGACACGCCCTTGCAACATGCGTACTTAAATGGGTTTTTTCCGGAAGCGGTGGCGTTGTTTAAGCAAGTCCTGGGAGCGGTCCTCAAATCCAATACGTCTTTATACAAGGCGGTGATCACCGGCATTACGCGGATTTCCAAAGAAAGCTTGTTTTCAGACCTGAATAACATTCGAGTTTATGACATTACCCAAAACGCTTATGCAAATTATTTTGGCTTTACGGAAGAAGAAGTAGAAGCCGTTTGTCCATCGGAGCATTTGTCGGAGCTGAAATCCTGGTACAACGGTTATTCGTTTGGGAAGAACCGCCTGACCATCTATAATCCTTGGTCAGTCTTAAACTTCTTGAGCAACGATTTTGATTTAAAGCCCTATTGGGTCAACACGTCTGGAAATGATTTGATCCAAGATTGCTTAACGGCCGATAAATTGCCGGATGTTCGCAAGCTCATTCAAGGGGAGAGCATTGATATCCCAATTGAGCCGCACACGGTGATGAGCGACCTGAGAGAAAACGCTTATTCGTTTTGGAATCTGTTGTTTGTTTCGGGCTATCTAACCTTGGATGCGGAAGGCAAGATGATGATCCCGAATCGAGAGGTGGCCTATTTTTTCGAGAAAATGGTCACTTCGTGGTTTGGGGGCAAGCAACGGGATCTTTTTCTGGTCTATTTGTTGAATGATTTGATTCAGGGCAACGCCATCAATTTGCAAAAGCGATTGCAGCAATTGATTTTAGAATCGATGAGCTTTTATGACGTCAGCGAAACCAATCAAGAGTCGTTCTATCATGGCTTCTTGCTGGGTATCACGTTGGGTCTGCGAGGGCGCTACACGGTCAAATCGAATCGAGAAAGCGGCTACGGGCGCTATGACTTGGGGCTGTACCCCCTAAACGCTCAGAAAGATCCGGGTATTTTGATCGAAGTCAAAATGGGCCTAGAGGCCTCGGCAGGCTTGGAGCAGGTTGAAGAAAAAGCCTACTATCAAGACTTACAAACGGCCGGTTGTTCGAAAATCCAGACTTACTCGATTGCGTTCGATGGGAAACACGTGAGCAGTCAGTATCGTGCATTCATCTGCGAACAGCAAACGTTTTAAGTCTTATGCCGACTCAACTGTGACACCGAGTTCCAAAGCTCGCGAGGTGTTGAAAACAGCACGCGACCCTGTGTGCCGCAAGAAATCTTGCAGAGTTCATTGATATGGTGGGTGCTTGCTTGTTACTGTGTCATCATGATTCGATGGATTGCTGTCTTATTGGTCTCTAGCTGTATTTCTTGTTCCTCAAATAAGTCGAGTTCATCGACCGAAAGCTCAAAGCCCAATTATTGGTCTTTATACAATCCTGCGTCTCAACAATCGATTTTATGGGGGAGCGATATCAGCAACGAAGCTTTTGTGAATGCTTGGCTTGAAGAGGGGTTATTGAGTCAAGAAGACAACCAATTGACAGGTCCAATCCAAAGCATCGGGCAGACCAACTGGGAGGCTGGGATGGCATACTTGCAGTCCACTGCTTTCAAGAGTCAATTGCCTACGATCACTTCCTACACCTGTTACGATAGCAACCAGCAAGATTCTTTTGGAAACTACCTCAATCGAAACTGTATCCCAGTTGTGGGCTCTAAAAACTTTTTTCAATGCACAGTCTACGCTCAAAATACGTGTCCTACCTGCTCTCAAACGCTTCAACCGATCACTCAGACTTGCTTGATCAACCCAACCAAACCGGGAGGAGGTGTCTGCAGTCAAGGAGAACTGCCCTCAGGGTGTGACCAACCAGGGCCCAACTGCAACCCCTGCACAACTTCCAACGTGTTTGCAGGTTCTTGTACGATTCAAAATCAGACCCAGCAAAGCGGGCATGACCCCGTTTCTTCTGGGCCCTTTGTCGACGCTTGTTATCTGGATGGGGAAGGCCCAAATCCCGCTGTCCAACACAGTTCTGGATTTTATTGCTTAGGCTGGAAAGCAACGACTTACGACCTTCGTAAAGTGAATCTTCAGATGAAAAACCTTTATGGGAATAACGAGATTATGGGTTGCATGTCCCCAGGTACGGCGATGAGCGCGAATACGCGCTGGGGAGGACTTGGGATTGGTTCTTCTTGCGTTGCCGAAGATCCAGGCTTCCCGAACACCGGGGAGACAGCCATTTTGTTGCCGACTTATTTGGATCCCGTGATTTTATTTTCCAATCCTTTCAGCAATGACAACCTGAGTGGGATCCTCAACCCTTCTCAGAGCACGACTTACCCGAATGTGCCTTTTCCGCCCACTGGAATGGAAAATCAGTACTCGATTTACTCTGCTTGGGTGGGATTTTGCCAGCAAAACCCCAAATTCTGCCAAGCTCCAGCACTTGGAACGAGCACCTCAGGCTTAGCGCACCTCGTAGGCCAGGCGGGTCCGGTCTCGACCTCAGACTATGTGCTGGTTTTAAAAAAGAATAATCCAAAATCCTATTACACTTGGCAATACGATGATGGAGCCGGAACCCTTGTTTGCCAAGATCCAACCAGTCAAGTTTTGGCCTATTTCTGTGCGGGCACTCAGCTCAGTTCAAGCGCTGCAAAAGCCGTTTTCGCGAATGCTTCCGCTTCTCGACGCAGCTCGCGCTTTGCAGCGGTTAATAATTGCCCCTACGATATCTGGGTACAAATGAAATCGGCACCGGCTCCTGCCAATATTTGCCTATCATCGTTCGCTGTAAACGATGGGAGCGATTGCTTGCAAAAAATCTCTCCAGGAGGCACCTACGTGTACGATACGCCAGAGGCGGGTAAGCAAAGTGTGAATCTTTGGTCCAAAACAGGCTGCGATGCGACTGGGTTTAACTGCATAACGGGGGAAACAGGCGACAACAATGGTCATGAACGTTCATACGGTTCACAGCCCGATCTTGAGACAAAAGTGGAAGCTTCGTTTGGGTGCACGCTACCCCAGGCTCAACGCAATGGCTGCCAACAAGCAGGAGGGAAAGCATTGATTCCAGCCACTTTCTACGACATTACCTTTGTGGATGGCTATACCAGGCCCGTTTCATTTCAAATGATTCCAGGTCCAGAAGATTTGACAAATTCAAACTGCATGACACCTTCCTCTCCCAAAATCGACATCCGCGAATGCCCGATCGAAGCCGATCTCTCAACCAGGCCTTTTCCTTAAAGGCCCTCTCTAGTCAATTCGCTTAAAATCGATTATCACACCGCAGAATCATGCAAATTGCGCTTTGCCAGTTCAATCCAGTCGTTGGAGCGATTCGTGAAAATGCGGAGCGCTTGTTGTCGTGGGCCCATCGAGCCCTTCAACAAGAAGCTGAGTTGGTGGTGTTTCCGGAACTGGCTTTGTGCGGTTACCCGCCCAAAGATTTGGTTTTTTTACCGGATTTCCATCAAGCGGTGCAATCTGCTCTCAAGAGCTTGGCAGAACGCTTGCCCTTGCCGGCGATTCTAGGCGCACCAACGCCGAAACGTTGCAATGCTGCCTATTTTTGTTTTCAAGGTGAGGCAAAACCCATCGCCTTCAAACGATTGCTACCGAATTATCAAGTTTTTGATGAGGCTCGCTACTTTGTAGCCGGATCTGCTCAGCAAACAGCTCCTTTTAGCTGGAAGGGCAAACGCTTGGGTGTTCATATCTGCGAAGATGCTTGGTCTGAAGTGATAGGCTACTCAGAAAACCCGCTGCAAGACTTGGCTCTCCAAAACTGCGACGCATGGATTCATCTCTGTGCGTCTCCCTATGAAACCGGGAAACCCGCATTTCGCCAAGAGCTGTTTCGAAAATTAGCGATTCAGTATGCAAAGCCGTTCGCCGTCGCAGGACAGGTCGGCGGAAACGATGGGCTGATTTTTGATGGGGGTTCCATGGTTTTTGGAGCTTCGGGGCAAATTCTTTGGATGGCTCAACCTTTTGAAGAGCATCTAGGGGTGTTTTCATGCTGATTAGAGCTTTGCTTATGGGGATCCGGGATTTTGTCTCCAAAACGAAATCTCCGGGCGTGATTGTGGGCCTGTCGGGAGGCATTGATTCGGCAGTGGTTGGCACGCTCGCGGTACGTGCATTGGGCTGTGATCGGGTTTTAGGCGTTCGTTTGCCCAGCCGATTTTCTTCTGAGCACTCTTTAGAAGATGCCCAAGAGCTGGCCGATAATTTGGGAATCCAATTGAAAACGATTTCCATCGAAGAGACGGTTCATTCTCTCAGACAAGTCCTGGGGCTGAAAAGCAACCTAAGCGACCAAAATTTGCAGGCACGTGTTCGTGGAATCATTTTAATGGCGCTGGCCAACGAAACCGGTCGCCTACTCCTTTCCACCAGCAATAAAAGCGAACTCGCGATGGGCTATGGAACGCTCTACGGTGATTTGTGCGGCGCGCTCATGCCGATCGGAGATCTCTACAAAACAAAAGTATGGAAAATCGCCCGAGCCCTCAATCTCGAGAAAAACGATATTCCAGAGCGGAGCATTCTGAAGGCTCCAAGCGCAGAATTGGATGAGAATCAGTTGGACCAAGATTCTCTGCCCCCTTATTCGCGCTTGGATATCATTCTGGAACGCTATCTAGACCGTTATGAATCTTGCGAACAAATTGAACGGGAAACTCACTTTTCCAAAACTGAAATTGAACAGACCATCGATCAAGTGCATCGAATGGAGTTTAAGAGGAAACAGGCGCCACCCATTTTGATGGTGTCTCCGGGTGTGTTTGGCGAAGCCAGGCGTTGGCCGATAGTAGGTCATCTGCAAAACCATAAGCTCGCATCACCAACGATTCGTCTCCCTGAGATTGCCACGCCGCGGAACTCCTCCCAGTGACGCGTGACATACCCCTATAGCCGATCTGTACTCTTCAGCAGCTCACGGTACTGATTGCTGACGCGCTTGCTATTAAAAGCAATTGAGTAAGCTTGTATCTTGGAACAACCCGCCGTTTGTAGATCTTGATAATACGCTTTTACAAGACAAAATATTCCCACTCATTGAGACGATTTCAAAGCGGGCTAGCAGATCCGAGGCGAATTTGCTACAAGGCTCTCTTATGAATCTTAAATCCGAGGCTCACCTCCTCAAACCAGTCGTTCAGGTAGGAAAAAATGGCATCACAGAAGCTGTTTTATCCGAAATCGACGCTGCATTGAAAGCCCATGAACTGATCAAGGTTAAATTTCAAGGAGCCGCTCTTTCGGTTTTAAAAGAAGATCTGTCCCCTTGGATCCAAGCGTTGAGCGCACAGCATATCAACACGCAAGGCCATATTGTGACACTTTATCGAAAGCAGCCCAAGAAGAAAGCATGAAGACTCGATTTCTAGGCTACCAGGTCCCCTATGCCGAAGGCATGCGGATTATGCGGGAGGCCATTGACCAAATCGAGGTCGAAGGAAATCAGCTCCTTCTTCTTGAACATCGAGATACGATCACCTATACCCGTCAGCACGGCCTCAAGCACGTGTTTCGCACCCAAGAAGAGCTGGCTCAGCTCGGTATTGATTTATTTGAAACCGATCGAGGCGGCGATGTCACCTTTCATGGAACAGGCCAATTGGTTGGATACCCTATCCTAAAACTCTCACCGAACTGGGGCGTGGTGGATTACATTCGAGCTCTAGAATCCGCTTTAGTCAAGACCTGCCAGACCCTGGGTGTTTCAGGAGCTCATTGTTTGCCCGGTAAAACCGGTGTTTGGGTCAACAACCAGAAACTGGCAGCGATTGGCGTCGGAGTCTCTCAGCAAGTCACGCGTCACGGGTTCGCCCTGAACGTCTCAACTCATCTCGAACGCTTTACAAGCCATATGACTCCTTGCGGCCTCGAAGGCCATGGGGTTACTAGCTTAGAACGCGAGCTCAATTCAAGCGTGTCGATTTCCCAAGTACTCGAAATTTGGAAGACTGCGGAGACTTTGAGCAGTCTCTTGGCATTTTCAGGGAATCTGCTAAGATAGGCCCATCATGAAACAAAACGCTCATCCAGACTACAGTGCGGTTACGATTGCATGCGCTTGCGGAGCCAAGTACGAAACCCGTTCCACCAAGAACTACAACATCGATATTTGTTCGGCTTGCCATCCGCATTTTACCGGTAAGTCTAAGGTTTTAGATACAGAAGGTCGTGTGGATCGATTCCTTAGGAAGTATCAAACCAAAAAATAACATGCTTTCGCAAATCCTTTTCATGGTAACCAAACCTTTGGTCGGTGGGCAAGCAGTGGTGGAAGGCGTCATGATGCGCTCTCCTAATAGTTTTGCCGTTGCGGTTCGCAGACCCGACCACTCGATTGTTGTGCGAGAACGCCAGTGGTTGTCTTTTTCTGAAAAGCTACCGTTCTTGCGTTGGCCTCTTCTCAGAGGAGCCACTTTGTTGATTGAAAGCCTGTACAACGGTTTAAGCGCTTTGCAATTCTCAGCCGAGCAAGCTTTGGAAAAGGATCCTCTCACACGCCCCGCCATAGTTGAACCAAGCAAGAAAATGGATTGGGCTTTGATGAGCACGATGGCTTTCAGTCTGACTCTGGGCTTGGCTCTTTTTAAAGGCGTTCCTCATGTGATCGCCTTCTTGCTGGGAGAGCTTTTCGGGCAGAATGGCGAAAGTGCCCTTCCCGTTACCTCCGTTTGGTTTCACTTGGTCGATGGCTGCATCAAAATGTCCTTATTTGTCGCCTACATTGCCGCCATCTCAAGATTGAAAGACGTCAAACGAATTTTTATGTACCATGGAGCCGAGCACAAAGCGGTTCACGCATTTGAAAAAGATCTGAACCTGACCGTTGCCAATACGCGAATTCAACCCACAGCCCACCCACGCTGCGGTACCAGTTTGATTCTCTTGGTCATTGCCGTCTCGATTGTCGTATTTGCGTTTACGCTGCCTTTTGTTCCTCCTGTCACCGATAACAAGTTGGGAACAAACTTGTTCTTGATGATTCTGAAAATTCCTCTCATGCTGCCCATCGCAGGAATTGCCTACGAATTCCAAAGAGCCGCTGCGCGAGATCCCAAAAACTTTTGGGTGAAGCTGTTTATCACTCCTGGTATGCTCATGCAGCGTTTGACCACCCGTGAGCCAACAGACGATCAAATGGAGATTGCTTTGGCGGCATTGAAAAAAACGCTTTGGCGCGAACAAAATATCCAAGGATCGGATTGCTTAGACCAAATCGAAGTTTATCGTAACTTTGAAGAACTCAGCGCTGCTCTTGCTTCATGATTGAGTTGATTTACCCCATTTTTGCTTTTGTCATGGTCATTTGCATCCCTTCTGGGGTTGCGGTTTGGGCAATTTACCGAACTTGGAAGAAAGATAAGAAATGCTCGACAAACTAGAAGAAATGACCAAACGCCACGCCGTTTTAATGGAACAGCTGGCGAATCCAAGTCTAAAGCCTGCTGAATTGCAGACGATCAACAAAGAACGGACTCAGCTTGAACCCCTTGTCGAAGCTTACGAACGACTCAAACTCTTACACGTTGAACTGGAAGGAAACCAACTGCTCCTTCAAGATGCGGACCCGGATATCCGGGACATGGCACGAGAAGAAATCGGTGAGTTAAACGAATCCGTCGCTCATTTGGAAGGCGAAATCAAAATCTTACTCTTGCCCAAAGATCCCAACGATCAAAAAAACGTCATCGTTGAGATTCGAGCAGGCACCGGTGGAGACGAAGCGGCGCTTTTTGCCGGCCAGCTTTTCCACATGTATTCACGCTTCGCTGAAAGAATGCGTTGGAAAGTCGAACTCATGAGCCTTTCGGATGGCTCAAAAGGCGGCTATAAAGAAGTCATTGCCATGCTCAGCGGCGATCAAGTTTACGCCTGGATGAAATTTGAGGCCGGAGTGCACCGCGTGCAACGAGTTCCAGAAACAGAGACCCAAGGTCGAATTCACACCTCTGCCTGCAGCGTAGCGATTTTACCAGAAGCGGAAGAAGTGGATATTCAAATCGAAGAAAAAGATATCCGAGTCGACGTATTTCGCGCGGGAGGCCCCGGAGGCCAGTCGGTCAATACCACCGACTCAGCCGTGCGAATCACGCATATCGCTACGGGCCTCGTCGTGCAGTGTCAGGATGAAAAGAGTCAGCTTAAAAATAAAAACAAAGCCATGAAAGTTTTGCGTGCACGGCTTTATGAAGCGAAGCAAAGAGAAGTGGACCGAGAACGAGCCGAAGAACGAAAAGCGATGGTCAAAAGCGGAGACCGTTCCGACAAGATTCGAACCTATAACTTCCCTCAAGACCGCTGCACCGACCACCGCGTCGGAGTCACCGTGCATAATCTCCCGAAGCTTTTTGCCGGCGAATTAAACGAGCTCCTGAGCCAGGTACGTGCGCACTTTCAGGCACAGCAGCTTTCGGGCAGCGCTTCTTAAACCCGAAAAAGCAACTGCCTGCAAAGCAAATATTAGAAGCATTTTTCATCTTTTACTATAAACTGCTTAATGTAATTTTTGACTCCATTTTTCACATGAATTAGCAAGACAAAACAACCATCTGGGTCCAGCACAAAACCTACATCATCTCGGTCTGGTTTGAAATTTTCATACGCTAAAATAACTCGATCGACCGCTTTAAGTTTAATGATTTCCTTGCCTGATTTTGATCTTACCTTGATGCCTGAGGCAATCTCCATCAATTTTTCAGGCACTATGTAATCCGCTCTAACCATCGGAACAAACAAAACCAGAAAAAAAAGCAGTAAATAGATTCTCATAGAAACCTCGCAGCTTAGTTAATCAAGATTGCAGCCATCGTTCTCACAGTCACCCATGCCAAAACATCCATTAGCCCTGCTATTCGTTTTTAACAATTCCGTCACATCCGAAACACTTTTTGCATCGCACGCAACCATGAGAAGCCGATCAAAGCCCACGGCAATCCCCGCCGTGACTGGCATCGAAGCAAGCTCTTCAAGAAATTCATGATCTAATTCAGGGCTTCGTTTGCCAAGACTTTCACGGATCTGCTGCTCTTCTTGAAATCGCCTTCTTTGCTCTTGAGGGTCTGTTAACTCGAGAAAGGCATTCGCTAGTTCAACTTGCTGGTAGTAAATTTCAAACCGCTCTGCAAAGCAAGGGTCGTCCGCGCAATAGGCTGAAAGCGCCGCCATGGAACGAGGCCAACGGGTCACCACACAAGGAGTCTCTTGACCAATTTGGGGCTCAATCTGAGCCCACATCACTTGATGAAAAGCATCCGAAAAATCCGCCTCAGGTCTTAGCGCAAAACCTTTTTCGGTGACTTTCTGTGGCAGATTGGCTTCTTCAATCGAGCGTCTTAAATCGATTCCGACATGCTTTTGCCAAAGTTCTTGAAGCGATACGACCTCGAAAGGTCGATGAAACTTTTCCGGTGCTAATCTACGAAATAGCTCCTCACAATCAGCAACCAAGTCCATCAGACTGGCATGCGTTCGGTACCATTCCAAAAGTGTGAACTCACGCAAGTGCAGCTGTCCTTCTGACTCATCGCGAAATACATGCCCGAGTTCGTAGATTTTATCGTAACCTCTGGCTAAGAGACGTTTTAGGTATAATTCTGGGCTTGTTCTTAATTGCTCATCTTGAACCCAAATCGGGTCGATAAAAGCCTCCACCGCATTCGCTCGAATCAATACCGGAGAATCTACCTCTAGAAATCCCTGTTCGTCGAAATAGTGCCGAACGATTTTCTTAGCTTGATGCCGTCTTGTTAAGCGATTCAACTTCTTTCAAGCTCTTGTAGAAAAGGTTTGATTTTGGCGAGATAGTTTGGAAGCACACGATTGGGAAGCGGCTGACCCGCTGGGAAGCGTTGTTTGCCTGGATCGATGTAATTTTTATTGAGCATCATGCCGAAATGCAGGTGCGGACCTGTACTGCGACCGGTGGTCCCAACGTATCCGATGATCTGCTTTTGTTTGACACTCGCTCCTGCTCGAATTCCAGGCGCAATCCGAGAAGCGTGAAAATATTCCGTGACATAGCCTCCACGGTGTCGAATCCGAACCATCCGACCGGCGGTCGGGCTGTAGCGAGCTTCAAGAACCGTGCCATCAGCAATGGACCAAAACGGCGTCCCCGTAGGTGCCCCATAATCCACGCCGTTGTGCTTTTTCTGCCGCATGAGCACAGGATGAAAACGCTGACCAAACCGAGACGTAATGCGCGCCAGAGCCATAGGAGCTTTCAAAAAGCCTTTCTCAACGGATTGGCCCTGCTCATCAAAAAAGCCGCGGTGTTTTAAGTCATCCGATTGATAATGAAACCCACGGAACAAACGACCTCGATTGTTGTACTGAGCGGCTAAAAGGTTTCCGTAACCGATCCATTTTCCATCCGCGTATCGGCTTTCAACAATTAACTTAAACGTATCGCCACGCTGAGCGTCTCGATAGAAGTCCAGCTGCCAACCAAATAGTTCCGAGAACTGATTCACCAGTCCCGCATCCCCACCCGCAGCCAAAATTCCTTCATACAAACTATTGGAAATCTTACCGCTCAGAATCGCTTGCTTTTGCGAAACAGGTGTTTGATGTCGATTGAAATGAGTCAGCCCTTCTGATTTAAAAACTTCAAAACGAATGGGCACTCCATGAGAGTCTTTCTGAATCAGCTCAAATCGAGAGAACGGATGCCAATTCTCCAAGAGGCTAAAAGGACGCTCGATCACAAAAACATCGCCCGATCGAACTTTTTTCATGTCCACATCGGGCTTCAAAGCCTCGACGATTTCCTGAATTTCTTGGCTAGATAAACCCTGACGAATCAATGCCTGCGATAGAGTTTCTCGAGCAAGCAATCGATCGGTCGTTCGCGTCCAAATGGGGGTGTGAAAAGCCCCCTCTTGTGGAGCTTCTAACTCTTCGTCACTTAAGCCCTGTCGCTGCCAACTGAAATAAAAGCCAACAGCCAATGAAACCACGAAAAGCACAAGGCCTAAGGGCAAAAACAAGCGGTTTTTCTTCACGCAATCTCCCTTAAGTCAAATAGCCTATTGTATACAGTTTGTACGATTATGCAAGCAAAGACTGAAGCTTAAGCGCAAGCCCCATATCTCCCTGCACTTTTATTTTTCCTTGCATGAACGCCATCGTAGGATTCATTTTTCCTGTAGCAATCGCTACCCAGTCTTCTCCTTTGGGAACACAGATCACGCATTGAGCGGCTTCGTCCTGATGGGTTTCATGGATCCAGTCGCTTTGTTTCGTGAGATCAACATGCCATTTCCCACCCTCTTCACCGCCGATATCAAACAAATAGCTCGCGTTCATTCTTTGGGCTTTCTCAAGCGTCAGTCGTTGTTTCATATCGTCAAAAATTTGCGCAATGGTTGGCATAGGATCCTCCAAAAGCGATCGTTTAGCACGAGGCCGGTCAGAGCTCAAGCAACGCGCTAGGACAATTGCAAAGTCGGATGTTTCAGGTGTGCGGCCGGGCCCATAGGCGACACTCAGACACTCGATTGATTAATCCGTTAGAGGGTGAGACAATCGGCCTCTATGCGCTACGCGATTGGCATTGATGACTTTAAGCAACTCAGAACTTCGCTAGACTCTAAGGGCAATCGCAGCTTTTATTGTGATAAATCTCTTTTCATTCGTGATGTCATAGACGACGGCTCTGCGGTTCTTTTACTGCCCAGACCTCGACGTTTTGGCAAATCATTGAACCTATCCATGCTCAAGTATTTTATGGGCAGCGATGAGCCTTTGTTTGAGGGTCTTGCCATTGAGCAGTACCCAGAAATTTTGGCGGGGTGGCGCGGTAAATTCCCGGTCGTGATGTTGGGATTTAAGGGGTTAAAAGCGGATACTTTTGGCGATCTGCAGGCTTCTTTGAAAGGATTGATTGCAAGCTGTTTTAGAGACTACGAGTACTTGACGGAGTCTGATCAACTGTCTGATCTGAGCAAAAAAAGCATCTTGCCGTATTTTAGCCGCGACTTTCCCACCATCGATCTAGGCCCTTCCTTGATGCATCTCACCAAGCTTCTTGAGAAACACCACGGTCAAAAAGTTTGGGTGCTGATCGATGAGTATGACACGCCCTTGCAACATGCGTACTTAAATGGGTTTTTTCCGGAAGCGGTGGCGTTGTTTAAGCAAGTCCTGGGAGCGGTCCTCAAATCCAATACGTCTTTATACAAGGCGGTGATCACCGGTATCACTCGGAGTTTCAAAGAAAGCCTGTCTCCAGACCTCAATAACATTCGAGTTTATGATATTACCCAAAACGCTTATGCAAATTATTTCGGCTTTACGGAAGAAGAAGTGGGGGCGGTTTGCCCAGCAGAACATTTGCAGGAGCTCAAGTCTTGGTATAACGGTTATCACTTTGGAAAAAGTCGGTTAACGATTTATAACCCATGGTCGATTTTAAATTTTTTGAGCAACCATTTTGATTTAAGGCCCTACTGGATCAATACGTCCAGCAACGACTTGATTCAAGATTGCCTGACAGCCGATAAATTGCCAGATGCACACAAACTCATCCAACGGGATAGCATTGATATCCCGATTGAGCCCCACACGGTAATGAGCGACCTGAGAGAAAACGCTTATTCGTTTTGGAATCTGTTGTTTATCTCAGGCTATTTGACCCTGGATGCGGAAGGCAAGATGATGATTCCGAATCGAGAGGTCGCTTATTTCTTTGAAAAGACGGTGACTGCTTGGTTTGGCGGCAAGCAAAAAGAGCGTTTCTTAAACGAATTCTTGGAAGATTTGATTTGGGGAAATGCTCTTGAGCTGCAAAGTAAATTGCAACAGTTGATTTTGGAAACCCTGAGTTTCCATGATGTCACCGAACGCAAACAAGAATCGTTTTACCATGGTTTCTTGCTAGGCATGACGCTCGGTCTTCGAGGCCGTTACACGGTCAAGTCGAATCGAGAAAGCGGCTACGGGCGCTATGACTTGGGGCTGTACCCCCTAAACCCTCTGAAAGACCCGGGGATTTTGATCGAAGTCAAAATGGGCCTGGATGCAGCAGCCGGCTTGGAGCAGGTTGAAGAGAAAGCGTACTATCAAGACTTACAAACGGCCGGCTGTTCCAAGATTCAGACTTACTCGATTGCGTTTGATGGCAAACGGGTGAGCAGTTTGTACGCATGCAAAGGGCACTAACCGGGCACCTAGAGCGGTCACTGACTTTGCGATTGCCTTGCCAACCTATCTATGCGAATGAAGTGGGGATGCCTACCCTTTTGTTTTTCGCCCTCTTCATGGCATTCGGCTGCGCTCATGATAAAATGGTTTCTGTGCAACCATCGAAACCCATCGAAGTCCTGAGTCTGTCCCAAATCGGCCAGGAAAATCACCATCTGATTGGGCACTTTAAACTTCAGGCGACCGGACTGAAACGCTTTTGGGGCAGCTTCGAATTTGATGTCGTTGCTCAAGATCCGCATTATCTCTATCTGGCAGTCGACTCTTTTTTCCGGCAACCTGCCCAAATTGTACGTTACAACGGAATCTCTCCTCCAGGCTCCTCGAAGCATGACCTTCAAAAAGCCTTAAACCTTCCCATTGAAGCCAGCGAGTTGGTCGACATCTTTCTCAGACGAATCGGCACCGACCTTGAATGGGCTGAAGCTCGTCGTGAATCCGGCCGCATCCAGATTCCCCTCCCGAATCAACAAAATTTGTGGATTGAACTGGAACAAAATGGAAGCCTTCGAAAACGCACGCTGACAAAAGGCAAAGACCATCTTGTCTATTCAGTGACCTACACGCGCTATCCGTTTGAATTTGAACTTGAAGTTAGCTACCAAAATCAGATTCATAAGGCTATTTTGAGCAGTCACGATGCCAAACTGAACCAAGGTCCCATAGATGAACAACTGTTCCATCGATAATCTCTGCATTGAATTTTTCACAGACCAAGGAACGCTTCGAGCCGTGGATGGAGTCTCTTTCGACATCCCCAAAGGCAAAACCGTTGGGCTTGTTGGAGAGTCTGGGTGCGGAAAAAGTGTCACCGCCCTCAGCATCATGAGACTGATACAGACTCCGCCCGGTCGATACACTTCTGGCCAAATTCGATACGAGGGAAAAGACCTTCTGCAACTGCCGGAATCCGAGATGAGAACCTTGAGAGGCAATCGGATTTCCATGATTTTTCAAGAGCCGATGACCTCTTTGAACCCTGTCTTTACAGTTGGAAACCAAATTGCCGAAGCAATCTGTCTTCACGAAAAACTGGGCTCCAAAGCGGCGTTTCAGAAAACCATTCAGCTGCTTGAGCGGGTTGGAATTCCTTCTCCCAGCGACCGCGCCAACGCCTATCCGCATCAGCTCTCTGGGGGCATGAGACAGCGCGTGATGATTGCCATGGCTCTGGCCTGTAAGCCTGATTTGTTGATTGCAGACGAACCCACGACGGCTCTGGATGTCACCATTCAAGCTCAGATCCTCGAGTTGATGCAAACTTTGCAAAACGAAATGGGCATGAGCATGCTTCTCATTACACACGATCTCGGTGTGGTCGCAGAAACCTGCGATGAGGTGGTGGTCATGTACGCCGGACGAGTGGTTGAAAAAGCAGACGTCCAAACACTCTTCTCGACTCCAAAGCACCCCTATACCGTTGGACTGCTTGCTTCTGTGCCAGGGGCACATACCCACAAGAGGCTTCAAACCATTCCCGGCCTGGTTCCAAACTTGCTCGAACTCCCCAAAGGGTGTCGATTTCAAGATCGTTGTTCGCGCTCAACATCCCTCTGTACCCAACTCGAACCAGAGCTTTCTTCGATTCATTCGCATTCCTTTCGTTGCCACAATCCTTACTAGGAACTTTTTATGTTGACTGTCACGGATCTCAAAATGCATTTCTCGACACAGGGCAAACGCGTCCAAGCTTTAGATGGCGTCAGTTTCAGCATCGCGAAAGGAGAAACATTGGGGCTGGTGGGTGAATCGGGATGCGGAAAATCCACGCTGGGCAGAACTCTTCTTCGACTCTATGAGCCTAGCTCTGGCAAGATTGAATTTCAGGGTCAGGATATTACTCATTTAAGAGCGGGCCAACTCCGATCGTTTCGACGGAACATGCAGATTATCTTTCAGGATCCTTACGCTTCGCTGAACCCTCGAATGACCATTGGCAACATCATTGGCGAAGCCTTGGAAATCCATGCCTTATTTCCCAATCGATCCGAGCGCCTTCATCGAATCGAAGAGCTCATCCAGACGGTTGGACTTCGACCAGAAGCCATGAACCGGTATCCTCATGAGTTCTCGGGAGGCCAACGTCAACGCATTGGAATCGCGCGAGCGCTCGCGGTTGAGCCCGAATTCATCGTATGCGATGAACCGGTATCCGCCCTGGACGTTTCGATCCAAGCGCAAATCGTCAATCTTCTTCAAGATCTTCAAGAACAGCTCCAGCTCACGTATCTCTTTATTGCCCACGACCTTATGATCGTTCGGCACATCTCAACCCGCATTGCCGTCATGTATTTGGGTAGCTTGGTTGAAATTGGGCCGGCTCGTGAAATCTACGAGTCCCCCAAGCACCCCTATACCCAAGCCTTACTCAGTGCGGTACCGATTCCAGACCCCTCAGCAAAACGAAAGCGGATTCGCCTGGAAGGGGAAATCCCCAGCCCATTAAGTCCCCCCTCTGGCTGCAAATTCCATCCACGTTGCCCTCAAGCGATGGCTATCTGTGCAACCAAAGTCCCCACGCTCCTTTCTACCCGTTCAGATCGACAAATCGCTTGCCATCTATACACTTCCTAGTGTGAATCTGATACAAAGCTCTTTGTGTTCAAAGCGATTTGCCTGCTGGTCTTTTTAATGTGGTTTGTTCCATGGGTTGGGCTTTTGAAGCTAGGCTTCGTTCTTTACCGACCTTATGAGTCCAATGGCCAAGATCGGTATTGGCGAATGACGGGTCCTATGTTTAGCACCTGGACGCCGGAAGATCGAATTCCCAAAAGCTGCAAGCATGCCCTGATTCTGCAAGAAGATCAAAATTTTTACAAACATCCAGGATTTGATCTCCAAAATATTCAGCAAGCTTTAGAGCACAACCGAAAGATCGATCACGTGGTACTCGGAGCCAGCACTCTCACCCAACAACTTGTCAAAAACTTGTTTCTATCACGAGAAAAGAGTTACCTGAGAAAAGCACGGGAACTCATCGGAGCCATCCTGCTCGATCGCATGGTCAGCAAGCCAGATCAACTCACCTGGTACTTCAATGTTGTTGAATTTGGCCCACGCATCTACGGCATTCAAGATGCGTCTCGTACTTACTTTCACAAAAGCCCTGCCCAACTGAGCACAGCAGACTGCAAAGCGCTTGTCTCCCTGCTCCCCGCCCCCGTTCAACGCTCTCAAAAGCTTTAAAACGCTATTCCAGCCAATACTTGCAAAGACGAAGCCAATCGAGCAGTCCCAAAGTCTGTGTAGAGAGTTCCTGGAACTTGGCTTGTGCTATGGTTGAGCCCCGAGAAAGGCACCAGCAAACCGTATTGCAGCCGTGCAAAAAGGCCGTACTCCGATTGATAAGTAGCGGATGCGTCAAACTCAAGGCCAAGCAAACGACTCTGGCCCGGGGTAGATTCCGCAAAATGGCTAAATGAAGAAATCACGTCAAGCCTTAAACCAAACGATTTGTTCAAATCGTAAGCGATGTGAGGCCTCAGGTAGAATGCATCCGTAATCGTCCCGATCACCTCTCGAAACAGAATCATATCCACTTGATAAGCGGGGTTGAAGCGAAAATTATTCAGGGTGGTATCGCTTCCACCAAATTGCGAGCCGTCTGCATCGCCTTTTTGCGTCGTTTGCTTCAAGCCAGGTCGAGCGCCCATACCGTAAGCTCTGTCTCCAGAGGCCCATCCGGCATCCAAACCAAGGCCTAGCTTATTGGCCATCAAACCGTAGCGCGACCGAAACGCAATGCCTCCTTGCAAAATCGTGAGCGGGGTTGATTGATTCGGATCTGCCCAAAGACCGGTTGAATTCTTAATGCCTCCGATCATCCCAACCGCTTCCGCTTCCATGTGAAGCGTATTCCAGTAATAATCGGCCCAAAGCGAGGCAGAGCCAACACGTGAGTCACGCGTTTGAATTTGATCCTTCAGCCATGCATTTTTTTGCATCCGGTAAGAAGCCAAGGCTCCATAATTCAGAACCCAACGTTTATCTTGAATCAAGGCCTCAAGATCCGATTGTTTGTCTATTTTGGCAAAACTCATCAAAAACGTGTATGTTGCCACAGAGGGATCGAGGCTGTAACGTTGCCCCCACTCGGTGTTTTGATAGGGGACTCCGGCATCGCCCAGAGAACCCGTACCACCACCACGCTGAATGGGTGAAACGGTTGAAACCAAAAAACCCGGCGTCAAATAGTGGCCCCACACTTGGGTCGTAAACAAAAGACCGTCCACATTATCGCCATAGTCGTTGGTCATGGAATTTCCACTGTTGTACAACAGACCCATCCCGAAATGCATGGGCATTCGTCCAAAACGAAACTGCCCAACCGGGTTGTCGATTTCAGCCCAAACCCGTTTGATATTCAGATAATGATTCGGAAGCTCAAACTGCGTCGCCGTTAAGAACGAGTCCGGGTAGCTTGCACTCCCGCTAAGCCCTGCGGAATGCCCTAGGACGAGATTATCGAAAATATCGAATGTTCCTTTGATGCGAATATCTTCATTCACATGAATCGTTGGGTCTAGCCTGAGGCGCAGGTCTCCGGAAAGAAGGCTGCTAGGGCGATCATTCGAATTCTTCCCTGCGTTCTCAGCGCTATGATAGGAAGACGGCACCGGACAGTGAGAGGTTCCCTGGCCCATTCGAGTTCCTACCGGCAAACGATCCATCGGGATATAGGTCCCAAGATCGCAGCGGTTTAAATAATTCATCCGGGCTCGAAAATACCCATTCAACTCAAAGAAACTTTGCTTGGATACAGATTCTTCTTTCCAATCTTCTGCGAAGGAATTGAGAGACAGAGCAAAAAAAACAAAAAAAATTCGTCTCATACCGATCTATCGGCTAACGTTTCACGCAACCTTTGTCAAATCCACACGAAACTCTCTCGGTAGCCAATCAAAACGGGAGAGATGCGATGCTTAGAGATCCGCAAATGCTATTGTCTTATCGAAACGGAGAAGAATCCGCTTTTTTGGCGCTCTACGAAAAATATGCCTGCTCGTTGCATCGCTTTCTTCAAAGCGGATTTAATTTTTCAAGCCAAGGCAAAATGTGTCGCTTCCGCGGAGCCGATAACGGCTTAGACGCAGAATCACTGGTTCAAGAAACATTTGCCCGTGCTTTTGCCAAGACAACACGCGAGCATTACGATGGTGTGAGGCCTTTTCAAACCTATCTATTCTCGATTGCCAAAAACCTCGTTCTTCGTGAAAGCCTTCAACGAAATCGAATGATTTCCACCGAATGGATGGATGAAGCGGAAAATGGAGAGAGTCTCTTTACCGGGGCACTCGATAGCGACATTGGGATCAGCCCTGAAAAACACGTTGAGAACGAACAACTGAAAAACATTATGCAAGCCTTCATTAATCGACTGGACGCTGAGGAGAAGGCGTTTTTCTCGATCCGCTTTGTCCAAGGCCTGACTCAAGAAAGCACTGCCGATCGCATGGGAACAACTCGTGCACGAATCAAGCTGCTCGAAAAAAATATGCGCAAGCGTTTTCTTGAAACGCTCCGTAAAAATGGATACCTCACGAGCTATTCCCCCAATCCACGCTGGAAGCGCGTGGAAAAATTGCCCTACGAACTTGAAACCCAACGAGCCGCTTGTTGGTGAAAAGCTTGGCGGATCGATAGGAGATCCGAAGCGCGTTCACCCGCGTCCAAACGACTGAGCAAGAGAATATAAATGGCTTGAGATTCGGGATCCAACCACACACTCGTTCCGGTAAAACCCAAATGGCCCACCGAACGAACAGACAAGACTCCAATCGTGGATCCCGTTTCGCTGGGTTTATCAAAACCCAGTGCACGCAAACCAGGCTCGTTTGCGAAGCTTTGAATCTCCAACTCGAGCAAAGAATGAGGCCTGTGCAAACAGCCTAATAGAAATTGCGCTCGCTGCTCGACGCCTAAGAGAGTTCCAAACAGACCCGCATGCCCTGCAACACCGCCCAGCGCTCGGCACCGCGGATCGAAAACAGGTTCAGGCCCTCCAAAATGCAACTGCGGAAAGCAAAGGAGCTGGTCCAGCTTTCGGCCCAAGCGCTGCTCAAGCAAATCTCCAAGCGCGATAAAACCGATATCGGAGTAAACGGTTTGCGTTCGAGGAGGGTATTTTAGCGGAATTTGATAGACATCTTCCCTCTGAGCAATCTCGACAAACGGCGGTAACCCTGCTTGATGCGCCAACACATCACGAACACGAACGCCTGGCCAAGCGCTCCAGGGTTCTTCGTCCAATAACAACCGATCGGTAATAACAGCCTGAGCAGCCAAAACAGTCGTGCACAAAATCTTGGTTAGACTCGCCAAATCGAATAAGGTGTCCCGATCGGCCTCACCGCCATAGAGCTCGATTCGTCCTTTGGGGCAAGACACAAGCGCCGCTGCTTTTTGGGTAAAGCCCTCGGCAATCGCGTTCTCCAAAACCGTTTCCAAATCATGCATATTGGCAAATTCCTTGATTATATTTTCAAGAACAATTCTTCATAATGTAGGTGTTTGGGGAAAACCCTGTTGGTCTCAACTCCTCTTTCGTCATTCCCATTCTATGGTCGCCGGAGGTTTGGAACTAATATCGTAGACGACGCGCGTAATCCCAGCGACCTCATTCATGATGCGGTTTGAGATTCGTGCCAGCACTTCACGAGGCAAGTACGCCCAGTCTGCGGTCATTCCATCTTCGCTTTCAATGCATCGCACGCAAATCGTTTCGCCGTAGCTCCGGGCATCGCCCATCACGCCTACGCTTCGAACCGGCAGTAAAACGGCAAAAAATTGCCAATAGCCTCCGCGGATTTCTTCTCGAACAATCCAATCGGCCTGAGCGAGCAATTCACAACGCTCGGGCGTTACTTCGCCTAAAATACGGACTGCCAAGCCTGGACCTGGAAAAGGCTGACGATTGACCCAATATTCCGAAAGCCCCAAAAGCTTGCCCAACTCTCGCACCTCATCTTTAAAAAGACTTCGCAACGGCTCCAAAAGTTTCAAATTCATCTTCTCGGGCAGCCCACCTACATTGTGATGACTCTTGATGACAGCACTCGGCCCTCCGTAAGTCGATTGAGACTCAATGACGTCAGGATAGAGCGTTCCCTGCCCCAAGAAAAGCGCTCTGGGGTATTTCTTGGCTTCTTCATCAAACACCTCAATAAACGTTCGGCCAATGATCTTGCGCTTCTGTTCTGGATCTGTGACTCCTTTGAGAGCGGTAAAAAATCGGTCGCGCGCATCGACCATATGAGGCTTGAGAGCTTCGATTTCGGAGATTTCTCCGATTCGATGCAATCCATGGTTTACGTAGATGGAGATGAGCTGATCTCCAATCGCATTCTGAAGCAACTTGGCTGCGACAGAGGAATCGACGCCTCCCGACAACGCCATGATCACCTGGTCATCGCCCACTTGGTTTCGAATGCGCTCAACTTCCTCGTTTAAGAAATCCTGAAGCGTGTAGTCCCCTTTCAAGCCTGCTATCCGAAACAGAAAGTTCGCTATGATCTGTTTACCTGGCTGGGAATGCGTCACTTCCGGATGGAATTGAACTCCAAAAATCGCTCGTTCCTTCGCAGCCACGACCGCATAGGGACAAGTAGGCGTTTGACCCAAGACTTCAAAGCCTTGTGGCAGATCAGAAACTTGGTCCCCATGGCTCATCCAAACTTCTGAAACCGCTTCAATGCCTTCCAAAAGAGCATGTGGGCGAAGGATGCTGAGCGAAGTCGAGCCAAATTCCCGCTTACCACAGCTTTTGACAACTCCTCCTAAAGCGGTTGCGGTCGCTTGCAACCCGTAACAGATACCCAGAACTGGCAAACCCAACTCTAAGAGACCCCTGGGGACAACAGGCGCATTTTCTTCGTAGACACTGGCAGGACCGCCCGATAAAATCAGCGCTTGCGGGTTTTTGTCCAAAATCTGCTCCAAAGAAACCGTACAAGGGACAATTTCTGAATAAACCCGCAACTCTCGACAACGACGAGCAATCAGTTGAGTGGTCTGGGATCCAAAATCCAATATGAGTACTTTTTGAGAAGACATGTCTGCTGGGGCCTCTAACATTGATCCGATTCCCGTACAATGCGCGGCCACTTTGGCGTTGTTGAACGGATTCGAGCAAATTCGGGTTCAAGACAAAAGACTCTCCTTGATCAACTTCGCGATAAAGTTCTTGGTACTTCCCGCACGGGCTTCCGTAAAAGCTTCTGCAACATTCCAGCGGCTAATGGCACAAACCATGTTGAAGTGTTTAATGATTGAGCCGGCTGACATAGGAACAGACATGGGGTCAACCTGAATTATATCTCCTGGTTCTGCTCCTAAAGCCTTTGACCTCTCTTTGATCGAGGCCGCGCACGATCTCCGCGGCTATCCACACTCTCGCTCGTTCAGACTCTTCTTACTTATAGAGTGTTCACGACAAAATGGAGTCATTCGGCCTTGATACACAACACAAAATCAAAGCCTCTAGGAGAGATATAGCTCGGAAATGGCGCTTGTTTAAAATCCAAAACCTTGCGGTCGTTCGACTCACACATCGAACCAACTCGCATGTAGCTGCCCGGATGGTGATCCGTAAACTTCGCAAACTGAATCCAATGATCCAGAATTCCGCTTTCAGAAATATCTGTGTTTTGATAGCGACGATAGTTCTGGCACGAAGGCTCTAAAAAGCCCTCCACCAAAGCGCCTAAGCTTCCACCAAACAAGGTTTTGTCGAACCAACACAGACGCTCTAACCCACTCCAATTCCCAAAATTCCTTCGGATTGCTCTCAATTCCGTGCTGTAATCGACCCCTGCCATCGACGCAAAATCAGCCACTGAAAGACCTTCCATCGACGTAGCTCTCAGCGAACTGGAGTCCTTGTAGTGCTGATGAACAGTTTGAAACAGTCCCCTATCACCCGTCAAGATCGCCATTTGCAGCAAATTAAAATTCCACTGGTTCGAAAAGGGCTCGAGTGGATATTTTCCCAAAAGCGGCTTTAATTGAGCGCTATCTTTCCGGGCAATCGCTTCAAAAATTTGGGCCACGCCATCTAAGTGTTTTAATTCAGGCAGCCCCTTCTTCGTGAGTAAAGCTTCTAAAAAGTTCCCATAAGCACGTGCAATTTCTCGATTCGGAATCTTTAAATCACAAACGATACCGCTCGTCTCCTCCTCCAGCTGGCAATCCACGACCGTCAGATAACCGGCGTATAAAAGCAAAGGCCATAAAGCTTTCGGATTTTGTTCAAATTTAAAAAAATCAATATTCTTATCAAAGCTCTTACGAATAACTTCCCGGCTTCGAAGCTTGGCCAGATCCTCCTGGATATCCTCGCTCACTAAAGCGCGATCAATCAACTGAGTACTTCCTGAAGCAACCCAGTAAGTTTCCAACTTGCCATTCTTAAGATAGAGAATAATCGACCAAGGATTGTAAATCGTAATGCCACCAATATTGTAACCATTGTACCATTCTTTCACTTCTGCCTTGTTATCCCTCTGTGCCTTCACCAAAAGCTCATCGACCTCTTCTTCTGTAAAACCGTAGTAAGGGGAATAGCGATTCGAGAAGAGGCTATCTTCGAAAAAGTTGTTCATGCCGGAAAAAAGATTCACTCCACCGACCCGAAGAACACCGGTCAAGATGGCTCTCTCTAGGTGAGGATTGCCTTTCAACGTTGGAGTGAGAATACTCCTAAGCAGTTCGATCGCTTCTTGAGCATAACCCTTTGTAGAGGCCACATTGATCGGCGTATCGTATTCGTCAATCAGAAGGTAAATCCTCTTCCCATGGTGCTGATGGAGCCAACTCATCAGAGTCTTGAGCGATTGTCTCAGCCCAATGGTTGGACTCTCAATCACTTTTTCTCGAATTTTCTCTAAAAAATCAGCTTGCTTTCTTCGGGAAGATTCCCACCAGTCTGAAATTTGATCCAGATACCGATACTCTGCGAATAAACGCACGATTGCCGATTCTAAATCGGCTTGCATCTGGGAGTAGGTTGTTCCCTGAACATCCTGAAAATTGAGCAAGAGGGTGGGATATCGGCCCTGATATTGCTCAATGAAACCCGGCTCTCTGGAAATCTTCAGATTTTCAAAAAGACGTTTATGAGGCTGCGGCTCTAATCTTCGACCTTCCGCATTCATTTCTTCTTTAAAAAAGTATTTTAGCATGTCCATATTGGTGGACTTACCCCAACGCCTAGGACGCGTAATCAAGATCACTTTTTCTTGTTGAGTTAATAGATCTTTGATCAATAGCGTCTTATCCACAAAGAACTTATTATCATCGGTCAACTCTTCAAAGGTCTCGGTTGCGACATAAGACTTAGAATGCGCTTCAAGCCCAAGAACAGAGAAACTCGCTGAAACAAATAGCGCAATTAAAATCGAATTCTTCACAGCAATCTCCGCTCAAACCAAAACTGATTTGGACAATTGTATTCTACACACGCGTTTAACTTTGGCAAGTGTCCTGGTTCAATACAATTGAGACTGGAAGGGCTCACTTGAATACCTAAACCCTGTAGAAAATGTTGGGACGTTTGTAAACCAATCTCCTCATGAGGCTGGCTTGAATCTGCCGGATTAGAAAAGACCTTTGCAGAGCTACTGGATCATTTGCATCCAAGGGACTCCTTTTGGCTTGTGTTCCTAACTCCCAACAGTCCCATCTAATCTATTCAGCGAACAGGTACCACCGGAACTCGAAGAGATTCTTGAAGGAAGAGTCGACTAAACAGGCATCTGCCCTAACTCTGCTTTGGGATCAGCACCATTTGATTTTCAAACCCAACTAAGACCGGGCGGGCTTCTTTGCTTAAAGTCTCCAACAAGACCTTCAGTTTCCGGTGTACCATCCGATGGCACGTGTCCAAAACAGCACTGGCATCAACCAATCGACCATCGCAGACATTGACGGAACCGAGGTTCTCCGTATAAGACTTGGCGCAGTTTTCTAAGCGCAATTCAAATCGATGCTCCACACATCCCCCCTCGTATGCAACATCGATTTCTAATTGATCGTGTGCTGGATTGTAGTAAACCTCTACGACCTCAAGGGCTCGCATCGAATAAGAAAAAAGCAAACTGATAAACCACAACGCTTTCATCGCAAACCTCACGTTTCTTGATTTCGGTTGCCCGTCACAAAAGTTGCTTTTTTTAAGCCAACAAAATAGAAAGAAGCCTGTATGAGTGCGAGCGTTCACGATGTCATTGTAATCGGCGGAGGTATTAACGGGGTCGGCATTGCTCGAGATTGCGCATTGCGAGGCATTAAAACCCTCCTCGTCGAAAAGCATGATTTTGCCAAAGGCGCTTCTGGAAACAATACCGGCATGATCCATGGCGGAATCCGTTACATGCGCTACGACGTTGGCACTACCCGATCAAGCTGCCGAGATTCGGGCTACATCCAAAGAATCGCCGGTCATCTGTTGCATCGCGTCCCATTTTTGTTTCCTGTCCTTAAAAATGACTTGGGAGGATCTTTTTTGCTCGAAGGGGCTGAAATTTTTTTTGAAGCCTACGACCGCTTTCAGCCTCTCAAAAACGGAAAAAAACACACGCGACTAAGCAAGGAAGAAGCCTTGTTCTTGGAACCCGGCTTAAGCGATCAAATATTAGGAGCCGTAACGCTGGATGAATGGGCCATCGACTCGTACCGCCTCGTGGTTGAGAATGCTGTGGATGCTCAGTTAGCCGGCGCAACCGTCCGCAATTATTGTGAATTCACACGATTTCTTCGAACCCGCACCCATCGAATCGCTGGCATTGAACTATTCGATCACGTTACTCAGCGCACCGAACACCATGAAGCCCAATGGGTCATCAATGCAACAGGCGCTTGGGGAGCTGAGCTCTCCACACAGACACAAACGCCTTATCGCCTCAGGCCCAGCAAAGGCGTTCACATTGTCTATCCCCATCGCATTTCCAATTATGGACTCATCATGAGAGCCATTGATGGGCGCCAAATGTTTTTTCTGCCGCACGACCATGCTACCTGGATCGGTACCACCGACGATGATTACTACGGAAACCTCGATTCGCTACCGATTTTAGAAGATGAAATCCGTTACCTCATCGAATCCGCTCGTTCCATATTCCCCAGCATCGACCAATACACGCCTGATCACGCGTACGCAGGAGTCCGCCCAACTTTGTACGAGTGGGGCAGAAATGAAGACGAGCTGAGTCGAGAACACCTGATCATTGATCACGATAACGGCGTTTTGTCGATTGCAGGCGGCAAGCTTGCTTCTTATCGAGAATTATCGGAAGAGGTCACGAATCTTTTAGCCCAGCGTTTAGACATCAAAACACCTTGTGAAACCCATACACGCCCCTTGCCTGGCTTTCATCCTCGACCTTCCACCGAAGAAGTCTGCTTATGCGAAAACATCAGCAAAGAACAACTAGAGTACAGCATCACGCATGAATTGGTGCAACACTTAAGCGATCTCCGAGGCCGTTGCCATTTGGGTCAAGGAGCTTGTGGGGGAGCCCACTGTGCAAGGCGAGCCGCCCAAATTTTTGCCGAAGCCAAAGGTCTTTCGGGACAATCCCAACGTGAAGAACTCGAACGGTTTCATCAACTTTGCTCTTTGGAAAGGAAACCCGCGCTCATCGCAAACAACCGGGCTCGGGAAGAACTTCGACACATGCTTAGCTGACGGGCTCTGAAAACGGTGCTATTTTGGAAGCTGTATGGTATTGATTGCACCCTCTATTCTATCCGCTGATTGGGCACGCTTGGAACAGGAAGTGAGAGCCGTTGAACAGGCCGGTGCGGATTGGATTCATTTGGATGTCATGGACGGCCATTTTGTCCCCAATCTCAGTTTTGGGCCCAAGATGGTCAGCTCGGTTCGAAAATTGACCCGACGATTCTTAGACGTTCATTTGATGATTGAACACCCTGAAAACTGGCTGGAACACTACGCGGAGGCTGGCGCGGATCAGATTACCGTTCACGTAGAAGCTTGCACCCACTTACAACGAACTCTGGCTCACATTAAAAGTCTTGGCAAAAAAGCGGGCGTCGCTTTAAATCCAGCCACGTCCGAAAGCGTTTTGGATTACGTTTGGCCTTACCTCGATTGCGTTCTCGTCATGACGGTCAATCCGGGTTTTGGTGGACAGTCTTTTTTGCCCGAATCCGTCGAAAAAATTCACCGCATTAAACAAAAAAGCAATTGTTGGGTTGAAGTGGATGGAGGCATCAATGCTCAGACCGCATCAAGGGTCGTCCAAGCTGGAGCCGATATTTTAGTGGCGGGCTCAGCCGTATTTGAGTCTTCAAACTATTCTCAAGCAATTTCGAAGCTGAGGTCTTGACTCAAAGCCATGGCTGCTTACCTTGTTCAAGCGACAAGGAGTTCTATTTTTATGGGAAAAATTATTGGTATTGACTTAGGAACCACCAATTCAGTGGTAGCAATCATGGAGGGCGGTGAGCCCAAAGTCATTGCCAACGAAGAAGGCGCGCGCACCACCCCTTCGGTTGTAGCCTATACCCGAGACGGTGAAATTTTGGTGGGACAAGCGGCCAAGCGTCAAGCGATCACCAATCCGGAAAACACGATTTTTTCGGCCAAGCGCTTCATTGGACATCGATTCGATGAAAGCCAAGCTGAAATCCAAAAACATCCCTTTCATTGCATCCGAACCGACAACGGAGACATCGGATTCAAAGTCCAAGATAAATCCGTCACCCCTCCGGAAGTATCGGCCAAAGTTCTTCAAAAACTGAAACGAGCGGCAGAAGCTTACTTGGGCCAAGAAGTCACCGAAGCGGTGATCACCGTTCCAGCCTATTTTAACGATGCCCAACGCCAAGCCACACGAGACGCTGGTAAAATTGCCGGTCTTGAAGTCAAGCGCATTGTCAACGAACCGACCGCAGCCGCACTGGCTTACGGCATGGACAAGAAAACCGAAGAAAAAATTGCGGTCTACGACTTAGGCGGCGGAACTTTCGATATTTCCATTTTGGAAGTCAGCCAGAACGTTGTGGAAGTGATTTCAACGAACGGTGATACGCATTTGGGTGGCGATGACTTCGACAACATGGTGATTGAATACTTAATGGCGGAGTTTAAAAAAGAATCGGGCATTGACATTTCCAAAGATAAAATGGTCATACAACGCCTGAAAGAAGCGGCAGAAAAAGCCAAAATTGAGCTTTCTAATGTCAAGGAAACGGAAATCAGCTTGCCATTCTTGACTGCCGATGCCTCGGGCCCCAAGCACATGAGCCATCGCATGACTCGAGCCAAACTCGAGCAGTTGCTTGAGCCTGCAATCCAAAAGACACTGGTGCCTCTCAAGCAAGCTTTGGCAGATGCTAAGCTCAATGTGGCTGATATCAACGAAGTGGTTCTGGTCGGAGGCTCTACCCGCATCCCCAGAGTCCAAGAGTTGGTGAAGAACTTCTTTGGGAAAGAGCCCAATCGTTCGGTCAATCCAGACGAAGTGGTGGCTTTAGGAGCAGCCGTTCAAGCCAGTGTTTTGGCCGGTGATGTCAAAGACATGTTGCTGTTAGACGTAACCCCACTCAGCTTAGGAATCGAAACTCTCGGCGGGGTAACCACTGTCTTGATCCCCAGAAACACCACCATTCCGACGAAGAAGTCCGAAGTCTTTTCAACGGCGGCTGATAATCAAACTTCCGTGGAAGTCCACTGCTTGCAAGGTGAGCGGGATATGGCCCGAGATAACCGAACCTTGGGTCGCTTTCATTTAGAAGGCATCCCACCCGCCCCTCGCGGAATGCCTCAGATCGAAGTCACTTTTGACATTGATGCAAACGGGATTGTGCATGTATCGGCCAAAGATCGAGCGACAAACAAAGAGCAGCGCATCACCATCACGGCAAGCTCGGGTCTGTCTGACGCCGAAATCAATCGCATGGTTCAAGACGCTGAAAGCCATGCTGAAGATGACAAACAACGCCGCGAAGTGATCGAAGAGCGAAATAAGTTGGATAGCATGATTTACAGCGTGGAAAAGATGATCACAGATAACAAAGACAAACTGTCTGCTGAAATCACGGGTCCCGTAGAAGCCGCTCTGGTAGATGCTAAGACCAAGTTGGATTCCCAAGATGCCAGCGAACTTAAAGCGGCGTTGACTGCATTGACCACCGCGAGCCATCAAGTAGCCGAAGAACTCTACAAAAACGGTGGATCCTCGACTGTAGAAGAACCGAAGCCCGATGACGGTGCGAAGGTCGTTGAAGCCGAGTTTGAAGAAAACTAGCTTGTATGGCCCGACTGCGTTCGGGCCATTTTTAAATCATTGATTCGCCATCTTGCGGCCCCCTAGCATAGGACTCATTTTTAAGCTATAAGGAAAGGCATGATTTTAAGCAGCAAGCAGCTCGAAGAACTAGAGCATCTGCACGATAGCGTCGCAGATTTTGATGACGACTCCAACGTAGGTGGAGATAACGAAGAGTTTGACGAAGCCTCCGAAGGGGCTCTTGCCTGGCGCAGAGGGATGCTTGAACGAGCAACCGCTACCGTTCGAAAGTACGAGAAAAATCCCCTCAACAGCGCAGAAAATTACGCGGTAGGCTCTCTCGTATTTGACACGCAAAATCAACGTTTTGCCCGCATTCGAGAGAGTTCATCGGCTCAAGCAACACTCGTCTATGTTTCGGGAGGGGAAGCCATTTTAAAGGGAAGCATCCTTGAAGTCACCCAGTCGCTTAAACCGATGCCGAGTCTGAGCAAAAAGAAAACCGAAACCAAAGCAGCGAAAGCGCCTGCGGTTAAATCAGTCCCCGCAAAGGCTTTGATAAAGAGCAGCGAAAAGCCCCCTCACAAAAAAGACAAAGCGGTAGCCTCGACTAAAGCTCCGTCAATTCCAGTGACGCCAGCTAAAAAAATCGCGAAGCCTGTATCGGCTAAAAAGAAGCCCGTCAAAGAGACTCCGAAAAAACCGGCTAAAAAAATCGTAGCGATTCAAAAGAGTGCTCCGAAAAAACCAGCAACCGAAAAACCGAGCGATACGAATGGATTTATCAAGAAAAACTACAAAAAAATGAGCAACAAAGAATTATCAGAACTTACAGGTCTTTCCGAGCATACGATTCGGAGAAAGCTGGGTGAATGGGGTTTAAAACGCCTTAGCAAGTGAGTTTTTTTGAAAAAATCAAAATACAAAAGGATGCATTCTTAGTGAAAGATACTATCTTTGGAGCACATGCCGTTTTAGGGGTGCTCCTACATCAGCCCAAGCGAGCTATTCAGCTCCTGTGTCTTGAAAAAAGCGCGCATGTCGAAATTATGGCTGTTGCAAACCGTCTAGGTCTTCCTATTCGGACTTGGAACAAGGCCCAGTTTCAAGAGCAATTGGGCCACGAAGCCGTACATCAAGGGCTTGCGCTGCAAGTGCGTGAATTTCCCTACGTAGAGCTGGAAGATGCGTTGCGTGGGCGCCCAAAACTCTGCGTGGTACTCGACAGCATCGAAGATCCTCGCAACTTGGGTCGTGCTGCTCGTTCTGCTTTTGCCATGGGTGCTGAATTATTGGTCATTCCCAAAGATCGAGCCGTACAAGTCACCAGTTCAGCTGAGAAAGCCTCGGTCGGAACGCTGTCACGGATTCCGGTGGCGCGCGTCACCAACCTCAATCGCGCACTCGATAAAATGCGAGACGCTGGGCTTTGGATTATTGGAACCAGCGATCAAGCCAAGCTCAAACCCTGGAAGTGCGATCTCACCAAGCCCATCGCTTTAGTGGTTGGCAATGAAGAAAAAGGCATTCGAAAACAAGTGCTGGAACATTGTGATGAGATTATCCAAATCCCTATGGCAAGCAAGGATATGAGCTTGAATGCTGCCGATGCAGCGACGGTTATGCTCTACGAAGCACTCCGACAACGTCAAGGAGCGTCTGCTTAAAAGTGTTTAAACCATTTCAAACCGGAACCACTCTAGCAAGAATCTCCTCCTGCTCGGTTACCTATTAAAGAAAGCTGCACTTAGAAACGCGTTTTGCAAGCTTCAAAGCATTGCCAGGCCAACGCAATAGAGCGTCTACATTTTTTTTCGCTTCTGGATGAAGGCTTTGATGTGCAGGAGAACCCGGGCAAAAATATTTCTGAAAACGTGCAACATACAAAATAGTAATTGCATCACAAACGTCATTTTCAGTCGCAATCTGCATCATTTTAGTAGAAAAAGCTTTGAGCTCTGCTTCCTGCCATGAAGAATGAGCGATTGATGCATATGGCGGTTCCTCACTCTCCTTCAGATCTATCAATTGACTCAAATAATACCTTTGCAGATGCTCAAGCGCTCCTAACCTATCTCCGGATCTATCTCGAGGGGCTATAGATTTTTCTGCGATATCTTCATCGGAAAAACGAGTCGGAGCGCAATGAGGTAGAGCCGCTAGATCAAGAACTTCGTTGGGTACCTCAAAGGCTTCGACGATAGCTGGAGCACAAACTAATCCAATGACCAATGAATAGAGATATTTTTTCATTTTTTTCTCCTTAGGAAAGCTCTAACCAGATAGCATGTCTCTCAATAGTTGCGTAATTAAATGTGGGCCACAAGATTAGATATCCCGCATGATAACAAATTTTCAGAAAGAAGTTCCCTTCCTTGAGCAGCAATTCCCGTCAAAATAAGTTATGTCGTTTAGACGCGCTATAATCAATCAAGTGAGTTTTTTTGAAAAAATCAAAATACAAAAGGATGCGATTATTGGAACCAGCGATCAAGCCAAGCTCAAACCCTGGAAGTGCGATCTCAGCAAGCCCATCGCTTTAGTGGTTGGCAGCGCTGGAACTCAGAAAAGACGATTTACGTCTATTCTGGATGTAAAAAAGGGCCTTTCGGCCCTTTAATCCATCAAACAAGCGGGGTTTTTAAGCCACAACTTCGACGCTACCGCCTTTTTCTCGCACCTTCGCAATCGCCGATTCGGAAGCGGCGTGAACCTTCAGTGTCAAGGCGTGTTCAATAGTACCTTGGCCTAAAAGCTTAATTTGGCAACGCATGTTAGGTGCCAAACCAGCGACCACTAAAGCAGCTTGATCAACAACCGCTCCAGCTTCAAAATGCCGATTCAAACGAGCCAAATTGACTGGATGATAGTCCTTACGGAAACCGTAGTTCGTAAATCCACGCTTAGGGGTACGTCGAGCTAAAGGATTTTGTCCCCCTTCAAACCCGATTCGGACATTACCGCTCTTACGAGCTTTCTGACCTTTGTGCCCACGACCGGATGTTTTACCATGACCGCTGCTTTCTCCGCGGCCCAAACGTTTGCGATTCTTGGTCGCCCCAATAGGAGCTACTAGATTATGCAGTCCTAAAAAATCTTTCGATGGCATTATTCTGCTCTCCTTGAACGAGCACCCGTCAATGCAATTTGACCTTGTCGAACTTGAATATCGACCAAATGCTGAACTCTCTGAATCATGCCTCGAATCGCTGGCGTGTCACGAAGTGTTCTTTCATCTCCAACGCGTTTCAACCCAAGACCTTGCAAAATAAGCTTTTGGGATTCGGGCTTCCCAGCCTGTCCCTTCAATTGTTTCACCCAAATATGCGTACTCATACAATCCCTCTGCGTCGCTCAGTTTCTTCACGCGTGCGAAGTGCGAGCAAACCCTCTAAAGTTGCTTTGACAACGTTATGGGGATTCTTACTCCCTAGCGACTTCGTCAAAATATCGTGAACTCCCGCCGCTTCTAAGACCGCTCGAACCGTACTCCCCGCAATACAGCCGGTACCTTCGGAAGCGGGTCGCATCAAAACGCGTCCTGCACCAAAAACCCCTATCACCGGATGAGGAATGCTAGCCCCCTTCAAAGAGACTCGGCGAACCGATTTACGGGCTTGTTCAGTACCTTTTCGGATGGCTTCTGGCACTTCGCCCGCTTTTCCGAATCCGATACCGACTCGACCTTTCCCATCTCCTACCACCACGAGGGCGCTAAATGAGAAACGACGACCTCCTTTTACCACTTTCGCAACGCGTCCAACGTGAACCACTTTTTCCGAAAGCTCACCGGATTCTTCATTATGATGCTGAGCCATTTTTTCTACCATTCCAAACACCCTTAAAAATTCAAACCCGCTTCACGAGCTCCGGAAGCTGCGGCAGCCACACGCCCACGATAGCGATAGCCATTGCGATCAAAAACTGCTTCGAGAACACCCTTCTCTTTCAAACGGTGCCCTAAAAGTCCACCGACTTTGGATGCCGCATCCATCTTCTTAAGACCGGTCAAATCGGCCTTCAAAACCTTGTCAACCGTACTGGCGGCAGCCAAAGTTGTGCCCGACTCATCGTCAATTGCTTGAATGTAAAGATGTTTCGCGCTCTTAAAGACGGTTAAACGCGGACAAACAGCTGTTCCGTCCATCTTTTTGCGAACGCGTATTTTACGCCGTTCATGCAAAGCCTGCTTTAAATTTCGTTTACGTAAAGATTGAATCGTTGCTTTCATACTACTTACCTGCTGACTTGCCTTCCTTACGCTTAATCACTTCATCGGAGTAACGAATACCCTTTCCGCGATATGGCTCTGGTGGCCTAAAAGATCGAATTTTTGCGGCAGTTTCACCCAAAATTTCTTTGTTAATACTCTCTAGCTTGATGGAAGTCTTAGCCGCATCCGTATGGGCTGTCACTTCATCGGGGAGTTTAAACACCACGGGGTGTGAAAATCCAAGAGCTAAGTGAATCTCACGGTCTTTGGCTTCTGCACGATAACCCACGCCTGTAATCGCGAGCTCTCGAACAAAGCCGTGGGTTACCCCATGAACCATGTTGCTGACCAAAGTACGAGACAAGCCATGAATCGATTTTGATTCATTGGTATCGTCTTGACGAGTCACCAAAAGTTGAGCGTTTTCCTGGGTCACCGTCACGGCAGAATGCAACTCACGTTCCAACTGCCCTTTAGGTCCTTCTACTTTGATACGATGTCCCTGAATAAGCACTTTGACTTTTTCAGGAATTTCAATCGGTTGTTTTCCAATTCGAGACATATAACACCTACCAAACTGTACAAATTACTTCGCCGCCTACTCCTTGTTTGCGAGCATCCGAGCCGGTCATTACCCCTCTGGAAGTCGAAACAATGGAGATCCCTAGGCCGCCTCGAACGGATGGAATTTCCGATTTACCGGTATACACTCGAAGACCTGGCTTGCTAACTCTTTGCAGGCCTTCGATCACGGGAGCACCGTCTTCGTCGTACTTCAGCTTCACGACCAAATTTTGATCTTCTTGAGCAAAATCGGTAATGAAACCACGCGCTTTTAAAATGCCTAAAATGCTCTCACCCATACGCGACGGCCTCAAACGGACGTCTGTCTTGCGCACCATCAATGCGTTTCGAATTCGAGCTAATAAATCACTAATCGGATCGGTCATCATATCTTTTTTTACTTCCTAAAGGGAACACCCAAATGTTTCAATAGGGCTTTACCTGCCTTATCGTCACCTGCTGAAGTTACCAGACTCACATTAAAACCTCGGATCTTATCTACTTTATCGTAGTTAATTTCCGGAAAAATAATATGTTCCTTGACCCCTATTGAGCAATTGCCCTGCCCATCAAATTTACTGCCAATTCCTCGAAAGTCACGTACTCGAGGCAAAGCAATATTGACAAAACGATCCAGAAACTCCCACATGCGTTCACGGCGTAAAGTGACGGAAACACCAATGGGCAATCCTTGACGCAGTTTATAAGTTGCAATCGACTTCTTCGCTTTGGTAATCACAGCCTTTTGGCCTGAGATAGTTTCCAAAGCTTCTTTCCCAGCTTCAATTGCTTTTGGATTCGCAACAGCCTCTCCAAGACCCATGTTTAGCACGATCTTTTGAAGCTTAGGCGTTTGCATGGGGTTTTTCAATTCAAGCTCTTTCATCAGAAGCGAGACGAGCTCTTTATCATAATATTTCTTTAAGCGAGCCATCTTTCTATTCCTTTACCAACTTGACGTTCGAAACGTGAATCGTACCGAAATCATTGATAATTCCACCCTCTGGGTACTTTTTGCTTTTTTGCGGCTTGATATGGCGCTTGACGGGCGCTACATTCTCAATTTTGACGCGCTCACGTTCGCGATCCACTTCCAAAACCTTACCAATTTGACCTTTTCGATCTTTTGAGCCGGTGATCACTTGAACAGTATCGCCCTTTTTAATTTTCATTACAGCACCTCCGGTGCCAAAGAAACAATTTTCATAAAATTCTTACCACGCAGCTCACGTGCAACTGGACCAAAGATACGAGTCCCAATTGGCTCATCATCTTTGTTTATCAAAACAGCCGCACAGCTATCAAAGCGAATATACGTTCCATCCGATCTGGCAAGTTCTTTTGCAACTCGAACAACGACTGCTCGAACAACCGAACCTTTCTTCACTTTGGAAGTTGGACTTGCTTCTTTGACGCTGCCAACAAAAATATCACCAACAGATGCGTAGCGGCGATGGGAACCTCCCAAAACCTTGATACACATTACTTTTTTAGCACCACTGTTATCGGCTACTTCCAATACGGATTGTGTCTGAATCATCTTACGCCTCCACCGCCTGGACGACTTCTTTCAAACGCCAGCGCTTGGATTTTGAAAACGGTCTCGATTCCACAATCGTTACCACATCCCCTTGCTGACAACGTTCTTGTTCATCGTGTGCGTGATACTGATCATTGCGCTTCAAGAATTTGTGATATTTGGGGTGGCGAACCGTACGAGTTACTTCCACCGTGATGGTCTTACTCATCTTGGTGCTTGTCACTACGCCTTGCATGACACGCTTTTGCCTATCCATTATTTTGCCTCTTCAAAGTTAAAATTCGTGCGATATCCCGGCGGGTTTTTTTTAAAGAGGCTGTATTGGTCAATCGGCCATTCTTCAAATCAAAACGCATCTCTAAAAGTTGCTTTCGAAGCTTTAATTCTTCGTGATTTATTTGCTCTTTCGTCATTTTAAAGCTCCATCGATGCCATGATAATTTTTGTTGGGAAGGGTAACTTGGAAGCAGCTAACTGCATGGCCCTCGTGGCAACATCATCCGCAACACCTTCTATTTCGTACAAAATACGCCCTGGTTTGACAACCGCCACGTATCCCTCGACAGCGCCTTTTCCTTTACCCATTCGAACTTCTGCGGGCTTTTTGGTAACGGGCTTATCTGGAAAAACGCGGATCCAAATTTTACCGCCACGTTTGACATGACGCGTCAAGGCAATACGAGCTGCTTCAATTTGTCGCGCGGTCAACCAACCACGTCCGGTACACAATAATCCGACGGTACCGAACGAAAGAGTGGAGCCACCCTTCGAATCGCCACGGACGCGTCCTTTATGCTGCTTTCTAAATTTTGATCTTGCTGGTGATAACATGACTCTTAAACACCCTTAATTACGAGACGAAGTGAGTACTTCGCCTTTAAACAGCCAAACCTTACAGCCAATTTGTCCATAGGTCGTATGCGCTTCAGAAAATCCGTACTGAATGTCTGCACGCAAAGTATGCAAAGGAACTCGTCCTTCACGGTACCATTCTCTACGAGACATTTCAGCGCCGCCCAAGCGACCCGAAACCGCTACTCGAATTCCCTTAACCCCAAACTTCTGAGCGGTTTGCATAACTTTTTTCATGGCTCTTCGAAAAGCTACACGACGTTCCAATTGCTGAGCCACATTTTCAGCGATCAATTGGGCATCGACTTCCGGTTTACGCACCTCATGAATGTTCAAAAAGACTTCGCTTTTCGATTTTTTTTGAAGATCGGCCTTGAGCTGCTCAATACCAGCTCCTTTCTTACCGATAATCAAACCAGGCCTTGCAGCGTAAACACTGATTTTACACTTACTGGCTGCACGCTCAATATCTACCCGACTAATACCTGCGGACTTATGCTGTTTTTTAATCAGCTCACGCATGTTCATGTCTTCTTTGAGCCACCCAGCATAACCGGCTTCACTAAACCATTTCGAATCCCAGGTCTTATTGATCCCAAGACGAAAACCTATTGGATTAACTTTCTGGCCCATACTTACTTGCCATCCCTTGTTGAAAGACGAACATCAATGTGCGTTGACTGTTTGCGAATCGGCGTTGCCCGTCCTTGAGCACGAGGCATAAAACGACGACCAATCTCCCCTTTGTGCACTTGTATCTCTTCCACCACCAAACTGTCTGCTTCAAATCCACGATTCACAGCGTTTGCCGCAGCGGACATTAACAATGCTCTCAAAGGCTCGCTGGCTGCGCGCTTTTGAAACGCCAAATGAACATAAGCATCGCCTAAATTCTGCCCACGAACCAAATCTGCCACCACGCGCGCCTTACGTGCACTCGTTCTCAGCTTCCTCAAAGAAGCTGTGGCTACTTCCAGACTTCGAGCCTCTCGGCGTGCTTGTGCTTTTTTACGTTCTCTTGTTGCCATAAGTTAACCTTTTTTCACCTTTTTGTCGGTTGGATGCGTCACAAAATATCTTGTAGGCGCAAATTCCCCTAACTTATGACCCACCATATTGTCCGTAATAAATACGGGAATAAATTTTTTACCGTTATGCACCGCAATGGTTCGACCAATGAAATCAGGCGTAATCGTCGAACGCCTCGACCAAGTCTTAATCACCTGTCTTGGATTGACTACCGCATCACCGGCTACTTTTTTCCACAAATGAGAGTCCACAAAGGGACCTTTTTTTAACGAGCGTGTCATTCTTACTTCCTACGCTTCACAATCATGTTGTTGGTACGTTTATTGTTACGAGTACGATGACCCTTGGTTGGCTGACCCCATGGAGAAACAGGGTGTCGTCCACCTGATGTCCGACCCTCACCACCTCCGTGTGGATGGTCAACCGGGTTCATAGTAACCCCTCGATTATGAGGCTTCCTGCCCAACCAACGCTTACGGCCTGCTTTACCCAAACGAATCAACTCATGCTCTACGTTGCCCACTTGTCCAATGGTTGCGGTACAATCAATCAACACCAACCGATTTTCACCGGAAGGAAGCCGAATGTTTGCATAGGCACCCTCTCGAGCCATAAGCTGAGCAACACCGCCCGCACTTCGAACCATTTGAGCGCCTTTTCCAGGTCGCAATTCGATATTGTGGATGCTGGTTCCAATCGGAATATTTTTAAGAGGCAAGCAGTTTCCTGGCTTGATGTCCGCTGTCGCACTTGCCAGGACTTGATCACCAACGGAAAGCCCGACTGGAGCTAGAATGTAGCTCTTGACGCCATCTGCATACTGCAAGAGCGCCAATCGCGCGCTTCGGTTGGGATCGTATTCGATCGCCTTCACCACCGCTGGAACTTCTAATTTAGAGCGACTAAACTCAACATCTCGAAGTTTTCGTTTGTGAGCGCCCCCGCGAAAACGCACCGTAATGCGTCCCGTAGCGCCTCGCGCAGAAATCGCTTTACGTCCTTTGGTCAGACGCTTTTCGGGCTCTTTCTTTGTGATTTCTGAGAAATCAGAACCTGTTGTTAACCGACGAGCCGGACTCGTAGGTTTATAGTATTTTATACCCACTTTTTTTTACCCTTCTAGCCCTAGCAACAAATTTTATCCCTAAAACTTGTTTTATCGGCTAAAACATGAACCTACGCAGCAACCTGATCTTCTGAGATCATGGGTCCCTGCCAAACTCCAAATACGTCTAAATCAGAATCAGAGGAAAGCGTCAATACCGCTTTCTTCCAATTCGACTGCTTTCCCATGGTGCGACCGACACGCTTTGTCTTACCACGATAGATCGCGGTGTTAACCGATTGGACTTTCACGCCAAACAAGCGCTGAGCAGCAGATTTGATCTGCTTTTTATTCGCCGCGCTTAAAACTTCCAAAGTCACCTGTCTGGAATTTTCTTTGAGAAAATTCGACTTTTCGGTCAAAACAGGTTTTCTTAAAATATCGTACTCTGTAATCATTGCATTCTCTCCTGCAAAGCCAAAACCGCTTTCTGAGTCATCATCAGAACAGGGTAGCGCAAAATGTCATAAACATTGACGCCTGCTTCTTCAAGGTATTTTGAACGATCTAGATTCCGCATGCTGCGTTTCAAGAGATCATTTTCCAAATCCACCACCAAAGAACGTTCTGCAGAAAGACCTTTTAGAATCTGAGCTGCCTTTTTGGTTTTTGCTTCCGGTATCGGAAACTCGCTCAAAATTTTTAAATTGTTCTCTTTCAAACGTGCACTCAGGGCTACGGCAAGAGCCGCACGACGTTTGGCTTTAGGCATCTGGTACGAATAATCACGCGGCTTTGGAGCAAACGCAACTCCCCCACCAATTTGATGAGGACTTTTGAGCGAACCCTGACGCGCCATACCACGGCCCTTCTGTGGAGAAGGCTTCTTGGTCGTCCCGTTTACTTCTGCTTTGGTTAAAGCAGACTGGGTACCCGCTCTTCGGCAAGCACGTTGCCAGTGAACGACTTCAGAAAGCAAATGCTTACGAATGGGTGCAGCGAAAACATCCGGGCTAAGCTCCATCGTTCCCACTTTTTCATTGTTTAAATTGACTATATCGACTTGAGGCATGTTCCTTACTTCCTAGCTTCGCAGCTCAACATCAACGCCGGCGGACAAATCCAACTTCATCAGCGCATCCAAAGTAGCTTGAGTCGGGCCCAAAATTTCAAGTACACGCTTATGCGTACGAACCTCAAACTGTTCCCGAGACTTTTTGTCAATGAACGGACTTCTTAATACCGTATAACCCGTAATCTTTGTAGGCAACGGAATCGGTCCTACGATTTTTGCTCCGGTACGGCGAGCGGTTCCTACAATCTCTTCTGCGGACTGATCCAACAGTTTATGATCGTACGCTTTTAAACGAATGCGAATCTTATTGGCCGACATGACTTACTACTCCAAAATCTCTGAGACAACGCCCGCGCCTACGGTATGACCGCCTTCACGAATCGCAAAACGAAGTTCTTTATCCATTGCAATCGGTGTGATCAAATCCACCGTGATGGTCACGTTATCACCCGGCATAACCATTTCCGAGC